>NZ_JBSGFQ010000201.1:0-15037 GCF_053603495.1 Nonomuraea sp. NPDC004186
AAGATCCTCAAGGTCGGCCGTTCACCCGGAGCCGTCCGCCTTCGGTGAGCTGAGGCCTGATCTCTCTTGCGAACAGGAGGTCCAAGGGCCCGCTGCCCGCGAGCGCCTGGCCGCCGACGCCGCCCGCGCCCGCGCCGAGGCCGCGACGGCCGCCGCGTCGCTGCGGGACCTGGCCGGCGCTCGGGCAGCCGCCGAAGAGGCGCTGACCGCCGCCGAGACCCAGCGGGAACGGCTGCGCGACGCCCACGCGGCCGCCCACCTGGTCCCGCGGCTGGCCGTGGGCGAGCCGTGCCCGGTCTGCCGGCACCCCGTCTCCGAGCTGCCCCGGCATGAGCCGCCCGCCGACATCCGCGCCGCCGACCGCGTCCTCGCGGGCACGCGCGAACGCGCCGAGCGCGCCAGGGCCGCCCACGCGCGGGCCGAGACCTCGGCGTCGATGCTCACCGCGCAGGCCGAGCGGGCGGAGTCCGAACTGGCCGCGCTGCCCGCCCCCGGGGACCGGGCCGAGCTCGAAGGCCGGCTGGCCGCGATCGCCAAGGCCGACGAGCTGGCCACCCAGGCACGCAGGGCGCTGCGCGCCGCCCGCGGGAAGCTGGACGAGGCGCGGGCCGGCGCCGAGCGCACCGAGCGGCAGGCCGAGAGCGCCTGGCGGGAGCTGGAGGCGGCCCGCGACCGGCTGCTCGTCTCCGGCCGGCAGGAGGACCCGCCGCCGCTCCTCGCCCGGCGCGACCTGCACCGGGCGTGGACCGAGCTGCTCGGCTGGCGGGACCGGGCCGCGCAGGCCGCCCGCGCCGAGCTGGCCGAACGCGAGGAGCAGCTCGCGCAGGCCCGCGCCCGGCTCACGGCCGACCGCCGCCGGCTGACCGAGCGGCTGGCCGAGCACGGCGTGGTCGCCCCGCGCGACGCCTCGCCCGACCAGCTCGGCGCCGCCGTCGCCGGGACCGTCGCCCGCGCCGACAGCGCCCTCGAGCGCCTCAAGGAGGAGCGCAAGCGCGCCGCCGACCTCGAGCTCCAGGCCTCCGGGAAGGAGCACGAGGCCAAGGTCGCCCACGAGCTCGCCCTGCGCCTGCGGGCCAACGCCTTCGAGCGCTGGCTGTGCGCCGAGGCCCTGGCCGTGCTGGTCGCCTCGGCCTCCGACACGCTGCGCGAGCTGTCCGACGGCCAGTACGAGCTGGCCCTCGGCGACAAGACCGGCGACATCGAGGTCATCGACTACGGCGAGGCCGGATTGCGGCGCAGCGCCCGTACCCTCTCCGGCGGCGAGACCTTCCAGGCCGCCCTCGCGCTGGCCCTGGCGCTGTCCGGCGCCGTCGCCCGGGGCCTGGACTCGATCTTCCTGGACGAGGGGTTCGGCACGCTCGACCCGGCCACGCTCGACACCGTTGCCGGCACCCTCGAACGCCTGGCCGCCGGCCAGGACCGCCTGATCGGCGTCGTCACGCACGTGCCCGCGCTGGCCGATCGCGTGCCGGTGCGCTTCGAGGTCAGGCGCGACGGCAAGGGCTCCCACGTGCGGAAGGCGGCCATCGCTCCATGACGGGATTCACCGTCGACCCGTGGGACCCCGGCTACGCCGCCGCCCTCGCCGTCGAGAACCTCTCCGAGATGGGCGCCACCAGCGCCGAGCTGGTCATCGACATCGAGCGGCCGGCCGCCGACTGGAAGCCCGTCACGCCCGGGCCCGACGCCTCCCCTCCCGAAACGCTGCTGGTGGCCGACGGGGTCCGCAGGATCGACGCCCGCGTGTGGGTCGACGATCCCGACGCGCCCATGCCCGTCCCGGGGATCGCGGCGTCGTACGCGGCCGGCATCGTCCGCTGCGGCCCGGACGGCGCCGACCTCGCGGCCATCCAGGTCAACCGGTCGCTGATCTCCGCCTCGCCGCACACGCCCGAGGTCAAGACCACGCACGCCACGTACGAGCCCAGCAAGGCCGCCGACGCGAGCTTCGAGGAGCTGTCCCTGGCGTTGCAGCGGCTGGTCACCCAGCTGGAGGTGGACCTGGCGGTGCGGCACCGCGACCGCGGCGACGACCTGCTGCTGGTGGACGGGCCGCTGCGGGGGCGTACGCACCTGCCGCGCACGATCGGCTACATCAAGACCCATCACACCGCCTACCTGCCGCCGCCGCAGTCCGCGGTGGTCGCCGCGCTCGCGCCGGGCCAGCGCACGCCCGTGTTCCTGATGGGCACGAGCTGGCGGCGGCACGCCTGGTACCTGCGGCTTCCCGTCCAGTCGTCGGCGCCGTGGGCGGGCGTGGCGCGCTGCGAGGCCAGCGCCGAGCTGGAACCGGCCCAGGTCGTACGGCTGGCCGACGCGGTCACCCTCGCCCTGCCGCCGCTGGCCGGCGTGGACTACAAGGACCCGCGCGCGCCGCAGAACCTGGTCCCCATCGGCGGCCTGGAGAAGCTCCTGCGCCACCACCTGGGCGACAGCCGCCTGCTCTACCGCGCGCTGCGCACGGCGGCGGCCGGATAACCGCCCGCTCCGCACGGCGACGGCCGGTCGGCCACGTGCTCGACCGCGGGCCGGCGCGTTCTGGGAACGGGCCCGTCACGAAAGGCTTCGCTAGCCGTCAGGGAGGGAATGTCAGCGGCCCTGACCGGCGGGCGCCTGCCTAGCGTGGGCGCATGGGTGACTGGTGGGCGGCCTTCAAGCGATCGCCGTACTTTCCCGCGTCCGTCCTGGCGCTGATCCTCTCGGCGGGGGCGGGGCTGTTCGCCGGGTCGTACACGTACGCCATGGCCTCCCCGACGCCGCACCACATGCCCGTGGCGGTCGTCGGCGTCAGCGCCCAGACCGTACGGGGGAAGGCCTTCGTCGCCGGTCTGGAGCAGTCTTTGGAGTCCTCGCTCGTCCTGCGCTTCCAGCGGACGTACGCCGACGCCGTCAGGGCCATCGAGGAGCAGCGGGCCTTCGCCATATTCGCGGTGCGCGGGAACGACGTCGAGATGGACGTCTCGAGCGCCTCGGGCGCGTCGGTGGCGCTGCTGCTCGTCGAGCAGGCTCCACGCGTCGCCGCCCGGGTGGGGGTGCGCCTCACGATGAGGGACATCAAGCCGCTCCAGCGGGCCGACCCGCGCGGCCTGGCGATCTTCTACATCACGCTCGCCGCCGTGATCATCGGGTTCACCGGGGCGGCCCAGCTGAGCGCCAACGCCGCCCAGCTCAATCCCGGCGAGCGGATCGCCTTCACCGCCGCCTACGCCGGGCTCGGGGCGTTCGCCATCGTGGCGATCGTGGACTGGCTGCTGGGCGCGTTGAAGCTGCCGGTCCTGGAGTCGTGGTTGATCCTGGCGCTGACCATGTTCGCGACGGGGATGGTGTTCACCATGTTCCACACCTTCCTCGGACGCTGGGCGATGCTTCCCACCTGGGGGCTGATGGTGCTGCTGGGCAACCCCTCCTCCGGCGGGGCGGTGTCGTGGCCGCTGCTGCCGTCACCGCTGGGCGTCATCGGCCGCTGGCTGCCGCCGGGGGCGTCGGTCAACGCCCAGCACACCGCCGTCTACTTCCGCGACCACCAGAGCCTGATGCCGTTCCTGGTGCTGGGGGCGTGGTCGCTGGTGTCCTGCGCCGTCTTCCTGATCTGGCGCGGACGCCACCCCAGGGGCCGCACCGACGCCCCCTCATGAGCGGTCAGCCGCGTGGGGCGCGGCGGTCGCGGCGGCGTTCGAGCTCTTCCTCGCCGACCAGGGTGAGCATCGGCTCGCCCGGGGCGCACAGCATCACGGCGACGAAACGGCTCCACGTGTCGGGGAGGTTGTTGGCCGCCTGGTAGTGGATGACGTCACCGCCCGGCTCCCAGAAGGCCTCGCCGGCGCGGATGACCCGCTCGGGCTCGCCCTCCAGCTCGAAGATCATTTCTCCTTCGAGCATGTAGCCGAAGACCGGGCCGGCGTGGCGGTGCGGCGGGGTGCCCGGGTCCCCCGGTGGCAGCTCGATCAGGGCGGTCATCGAGCAGGCCCCTTCGGGGACCGTGGGGTGCTGCTCCTGAAGGAGGGTCAGGACGGTGTTGGATTGCATGTCCAGGAGGCTATGGGCCATTCGGCCCTATGAGATGGGCCATTTGCGGTCCGACCGATTGGACCAATTCCGAGTGTTCATCTTTCCTTTAGTGATCTTTGTCGTTATTTGCCCCATTCTGCGGGGATCATTGCGGTGTCCGTCGCACCCCCCACGAGGAGGCTTCGTGCACACCCCGCAACGCTCCGGACGTTCCTGGCCGGTGAGGCTCACCGTCGTCCTCACCGCCTTCGTGTCCCTCATCGGCCTGGTCGGCATCACCCCCGCCAACGCGTCGGTCTACAACTCCTGCACCATCTCGCGGTGCTCCGACGCGCGCTCGGCCAGCTCGACCTGGGCCTCCAAGGGCTATCCCACCTCCAGCGGCTGGTACTCCTGGCCGGACGGCCGCTACAACTACACCGGCGGGCGCTTCTACAACCGCGAGGGCCAGCTGCCCAGCGGCGCCACCTACTATGAGTACGACGTGTACTCCCGGGCGCGCGGGGCCGCGCGTGACGCGTACCGGATCGTCGTGAACCGCAGCACCGGCGTGGTGTGGTTCTCGCCCAACCACTACACCGACTTCTACCGCCTGTAGGGACGCACGCCCATGACCTCCGCCGAACGTCCGCTGCCGTCCTGGCTCACGGTGTCCACCGGCCCGGCGCCGGCGGTGGTCGACGGGCGGGCCTGCCGGACCCGCGCCGCCTTCTTCGAGGAGGTGGCGCGGGTGCTGCGCCTGCCCGCCTACTTCGGCCGCAACTGGGACGCGCTCACCGACTCGCTGCGCGACACCGGCGCCGTCGCCCTGTTCGTGGCGCACGCCGAGGAACTGCTCGGCGACGAGCCTCCCGAGCAGTTCGCCACGCTGCTGGCGGTCCTCTCCGACGCCGCCGAAGCCGGGCTGACCGTCACCCTGAACACCGACCCCGCCCATGAGGCCCTGCTCCGGGAGCGGGCCGCCGCCGCACTGAGCTGAACCAGGGCGACCAGCACTATGCGGAGCACAGGTACGGGCGGGAGAGCGTCAGGGCGGTCGCCGTGAGGGCCATCCCGAACAGGACCGGCGCGAGGTGCCAGAGGTCGACGTACCCGATGGCCAGGTGGGTGAGGACGGCGGGCACGAACCCGGCGACGGCCGCGAGCGTCAGCGTCCACCACACCCACGACTCACCGCGCCGCCATCCCCAAGCGCTCAGCAGGGTGATCGCCGCCGCGGCGGCCAGCAGCGCCCCGCCGAACCCGGCCCTGTCGTGCGCGACGAACGGCAGCAGCCGCGTCCCGGCCGCCGCCCGCAGCGCGTCCGGCCCCGTTCCCAGGTACTCCAGGTCGCTCGGGACGAAGACGCCGCCGAGACCGACGGCCGACACGGCCACGCCGCCGACGAACAGCCCGACCCCGGTGACCACCATGAGGAGCTGGCCGGTGAGCGCCCGGCGGCGTTCGCGTTCGGGTCCGTCCGGGCGGGAGGTCCATCGCGGGCGCTCCCGGGGCCGCCGGGCCGCGGCCAGGAACATGGGGAGGAGCACGACGGCCAGCGCCGTGTGCAGCGGCTCCACGTACCCGTGGGTGAAGAGGTACGGCACGGCGGCGAACCCGATCGCCCCCGAGACCAGGTACGCCTCGCGCGCCCACGGCCACCCGCGGCGCATGCCCCCGGCGGTGAGTCCGAGGTAGAGGACGCCGACGGCCACCATCGTGCCCGCCAGCGTGATCCGGTCGTGCCGCAGGAAGTGGACCAGGTGGTGGTTGACGGCGTGTAACGCCTCCTGGTCCATGTCGAGGAAGGCGCGGTCGTACCAGAGCAGCACCGGCCCGAGCGCGACCGCCCCGGCGACGAGCCCGGCGACCGCGATGACGGCACCGGTCACCAGCCCCCACCACCAGCCGGGCCACCGGCGGGGGTCACGACCGACGGCCCGCAGGGAGGGGGCGGGCGCGGTGGGGGTCGCCGCCTCCATCACCCGACCGAACCACCCGGGACCTGCCTCGATCAGCAGGGCCGGTGTGGCGAGCACGGCCTTGGCGGGATCGGCAAGAATGCGGGCCGCCGCTCCAACGGCCGGGGAAGCGGGCAACACGATGCCCCCTTCACACACCCCCACACCACACTCGACCCCACCCACCCCCGCACCACACTCGACCCCGCCCACCCCCACGCCGCGCTCAAGTTCACCCTCCTCCACTCCGCGCTCCCCCCGGGGCACGCCGCGCTCCGCCCGGGACTCCTCCACGCCGCACTCCGGCCGGTGCTGCTCCTCGTCGTCCGTCGGCAGGATCGCGTCCACGTGTGCTGCCAGGGCGGCGGTCACGGCCGGGTCCCCCGTGCGGACCAGCAGCGGCACCCGCCTGCCCGCCGCCGCCTGCCGTACCAGCGGCACGTCCGCGAGCCCGACCGGCTCCACCAGGATGAGCCCCGCCCCGAGCGGCGGCAGCGCACGTACGGCGTCCCGGGCCACCTCCGGCGGCACCGCCGCGCCCAGCCGGCTGCGCACCGCCACTCCGCCCACGGTGCCCGCCAGATGCGCGGGCGGGTGCCGATGCCCGAGCAGCCGCGCGACCGCCCGCCCGCCGCCGGGCAGCGATCCCGTCCAGGCCAGCGTCCGCAGCGCCATCCGCCGCGACCGCCGTACGCCCAGCAGCGCCCCCGCTATCCCCCGCAGCGGCTGGTACGTCCAGTCAGGCATCGCTCCCCGGCCCTCCACCCCGTCCTCCGTCCGGCCCTCCACCCGGCTGTCCGCCCGACCCTCCACCCGGCCCTCCACCCGGCGGTCCGCCCGGCGGTCCGTCCGACCCTCCGCCCGGCCCTCCGTCCGGCCTTCCATCGAGCTCGGGCAGCGGGTCGGTGCCCCGTTCCGCCGACTCGGGTGGCGTCCACCCGAGGAGTGGATCCATCGACCGCAGCAGCAGCCCGGGCGGCACCATGCGGGCGGCGAGGTTCCGTGACCACGCCCCCGGTCCCCACGCCATCAGGGACGCCGCCCCCATCCGGGCCGATCGGCGCACGATCGCCTGGGTACGAGGCCGCCGCACCCGGTCGTACCGTGCGAGCGCCACGTCCACGTCGCGGTCCGAACGCAGGCAGGCGGCCAGCGTGACCGCGTCCTCCAGCGCCGTGCCCGCCCCCTGCCCCAGCGCCGGGTCCATCGCGTGCGCCGCGTCCCCCAGCAGCGCCACCCTCCCCCGCACGTACGTGGCCAGCGGCGGCATCGCGTACACGTCGTGCCGCAGCGCGGCGTCCTCGGGCACGGACGCCAGCAACTCGGGCACCGGATCGGGCCAGCCGCCGAACCTGCTCACGAGCCCCGCGTACGCGTCCTCCTCGCCGCCTTCGGGCGCCCGGGCCGCAGCGAAGCAGTAGAACCGCCCGTCCGGCAGCGCGGCGAACCCGAAGCGCTCTCCGCGCCCCCAGAAAATCGCCCCTTCGGCGCCTCGCCCGCCCAGCGGCTCGGTCACCGCCCGCCACGCCGTACACCCGGCATACCGAGGCGCCCGCGACTCCGGCCACCCCTGCCGCCGCACCCGGCTACGGATCCCATCGGCCCCCACCACCAGGTCCGCCCGCACCTGCCCGCCTCGGTGCTCGACCACCACCTCCGCACCATCCGCCCGCACCCGCCCGGCTCGGTGCTCGGCCGGCTCCTCCTCACCGCCCGCCCAGACCCGCCCGCCCCGGTGCTCGACCATCGCCCCCGCGCCGTCCACCCGCGCCCGTACGTCCCGATACTCGACCACCACCCCGTCGCCGTCCGGCCGCACGGCTTGCACCTCGCTGCCGGGCCGCAGGAGGTCCGCTGGCAGTGCCGCCACGAGGACCCGCACCAGCTCGGCCCGGTGCACCATGAGCAGCGGCCACCCGTGACGCCTCGCCACGGCGGCGTTGTCGGTCCTGGACAGCCATCGCCCGGCCCGGTCCCGTACCCCGCCCACGGTCTCCACGCCGGCGATCGCCCGTACCCGGTCCGCCAGGCCCAACGCGGCGAGGGCGCGCGTGGCGTTCGGCCAGAGCGCCAGCCCCGCCCCGATCTCGCCGAACTCGACGGCCCGCTCCAGCACGGTCACCCGCCACCCGATCCGGTGCAGCGCGATCGCCGCCGCCAGCCCTCCGATCCCCCCGCCGACCACGACCGCAGCAGGCACGACCCGCACCCCCGACATCCTTTTGAGCGACTGCTTAATCAGACCATAGACTGATTTAAGCGATCGCTCAACCGCCCCAGTCGCGGCCGGCAACCCTGGCATGGGAAGGACGGGAGCCGGCGGGGAGCGCGGCCGATGGTGACCGCGCTCCCCGATAGGGCAGATCCCGTCAGTGGGGCAGCAGGATCTTGTCGACGATGTAGACGGTGGCGTTGCTCGTCGTCACGCCGCCGCAGACGATCTTGGCATCGTTGATGGTGAGGTTCTCACCGGAGCCCTTCACGGTCAGGGACCCGCCCTGCATGGTCTTGAGCGTGGCGCCCTCGACCAGGTCGGACGGCGCCTTCTTGCCCATCACGACGTGGTAGGACAGCAGCTTGGTCAGCGCTTCCTTGTTGGCCATGAGCTTGTCCTGGGCTTCCTTCGGGATCGCGTCGAACGCCTTGTTGTCCGGCGCGAAGACCGTGATGTCCGTGGCGGAGTCCAGTTTCTCCTCGAGCCCGGCCTTCTTCACCGCCTCCGACAGCTTGGACAGCTCGGAGATCTTGGAGAGTGCGGTGCCGACGGGCTCGTCCGCGATCTCGGCCAGGTTGCCCTCGATCGCGGAGCAGCCGGGTCCGGACGGGCTGGCGGCGGCGGTCGCGGTCGGCGAGGGCGACATTTCCGGAGAAGTGGGTGACATTTCCGGAGAGGTGGGCGACATCTCTGGCGAAGTCGGCGACATCTCCGGGGCGGCGGTCGTTTCCTCCGGCGATGGCACCGGCGTACGCGTGTGGACAGCTGCGCCGGCGGTACCAGTGGCACCGGCGGCCAGCGCCAGCGCCGCCGCGAGAAGCACTTGTTTCACTGTGATCCCCCCGAGTTCGGAGTGCCGCGGCGGGCGGACCTGCCACGGCTCGAACGCAGCCCCGGGCTCGCACCCCGGCTGCCTCTCCAGTGTGGGCAGCCATTGAGAACACGGGAGTTACATTTCACCCAAAAAGCCACAAAAGCCGTACACCACAACTTTTGCCCGCCATATCTCGGCGCAGGTTTGGAACCCGACGGTCCCTGGCCCGCCGGGGCCCGCGGGCCTCGGGTCCCTTTAAGAAGCGTTCAGAGCAGCGGCCGCAGGGCGATGATCGCGCCGTGCGTGGGCAGCGGCGGTTCGGCCGCCGCGACCTGGTCGAGCCGTTCGATGTCCCGTACGGCCGCCTCCACCGCGCTCCCGACGGCGGGCACGTCGGCGCGGGCGCGCTCCGGCATCACCACCACCATCCGCGCCGACATGCCGCTGACCTCGGGGAAGACGCGGGAGAGGCGGTCGAGTGCGTCCTGTGACTGCGAGCCTGACGGACCCGGCGCGGCGCGACGCCGTCGCCATCGTCCGGTGCGGGCAGGCCGATGGCGTCTTCCACGACCACCTGCCCGCCGAGGTGCTCGCGCCCGCCCTCGGCGCCCTGATGCTGTCGCTGCTGGAGAGCGTCAACGCCGGCCTGTGGGAGGACTCCGGACCGGGGGCCGCCACCGCGATCCTGATCGGGGCGGGGGTGCCCCCCGAGCGCGCGGCCGGCGTGGCGGCCGGGCCGGCGCACCGAGAGACGGCCCGGCGCTACCGGGATCCCGGGGGCGGAACGGGTAGCGTGGACGGATGAGCAAGTCGTTCCTGGAGCCGGCCGAGTGGTACGCGACCCTTCCGGCGTTCTACGCCTCGGCGTGCGTGCTGCTCACCGATACCGAGGACCGGGTCCTCATGGTCAAGCCCAACTACCGGCCCCACTGGGCGATCCCCGGCGGCATCATGGAGGCCGACGAGCACCCCCACGAGTGCGCGGTCCGCGAGGTCGAGGAGGAGCTCGGACTGCGCGTGACGGTGAGCCGGCTCCTGGTGGTGGACTGGGTGCTGCCGGTGGGCGACCGGCCGCAGAGCATGGCCAACTTCCTGTTCGACGGCGGCACGGTCACGGATCCGAGCCAGATCGTCCTGCAGGTCTCGGAGCTCGACGACTTCGGCTTCTTCCCCTGGGACGAGGCGGCCGGGCTGCTCCCCGCCGCCACCACCGCCCGCATCCCGGCGGCACGGCGGGCACGCAAGGACGCCCGCACCGTCTACCTCCCCTTCACCCCCCAGTAGCCCCTCTCGGTACGTCCAGGCACCTGTGATGCGTTCCGCGCGGCCACGAAACCTAGGGACTCTAGGAAATAGGCTAGCATTCCTAGGAGCGACCGAAAGGGGATCATCATGGCCACGCTGGACGTACCAGGCGCAAGGCTTTACTACGAGGTCAGCGGCGACGGACCCGCACTTTTGCTGCTGCCCGGCGGCGGCGGTGACGCGGCGGTCTTCGACGCACTGGCCGGCCCGCTCGCCGAGCACTTCACGCTCATCACCCTCGACCCGCGCGGCTACTCGCGCAGCCGCCTCGACGGCCCGGCCGTGGACCAGCGGGTCGAGGTGCAGAGCGAGGACGCCCGCCGGCTGCTCGACGCCGTCACCCCCGACCGGCCCGCCTGCGTCTTCGGCGGCAGCAGCGGCGCCATCGTCGGCCTCGACCTGCTCGCCCGGCACCCCGAGCGGGTGCGCCGCCTGGTCGCCCACGAGCCGCCGTGCTTCGCCGTCCTCCCCGACGCCGCCGCGCAGCGGGCCTTCGTCGAGGAGGTTCACCGGCTCTTCCGCGAGCAGGGGCTCGCGGCCGCGTCCGCCCGGTTCATGGAGGGCATCGGCGGGACCCTCCGGCCGCTGCCGGACCCGGCCTCGCTGCCGCCCCGGGCCGCCGAGATGATGACCCGGCTGATGAACAACGCTCCGATCATGATGGAGCATGAGTTGCGGCAGTTCACGTCCTACGTCCCCGACCTGGCCGCGCTCGGCCGTGTCGCCGACCGGCTGGTCCTGGCCGCCGGGCGCGAGACCAGGGGGCACCTGCCGTACCGGCCGGCCGCGCTGCTGGCGGAGCGGCTCGGGCTCGGGCTGGTCGAGTTCCCCGGCGGGCACAGCTTCACCGACGCCCCCGAGGAGTTCGCCAAGCAGCTGATCGAGGTGCTCACCGTCCCCTGACCGGGGCTCTCACGCGCCGGCCACCTCGCGCATCAGCTCGGCCGAGGCCATCGGGTTGCCATAGTCGCGCGAGTGCACGATGAGCCCGTCCCGCACCGTCACGATCATGACGTACGTGGAGGCGAACGGCCTGCCCGTGGCCGTGACGGACCCGTGCAGGGTGAACTCGGCCACCACCACGTCCGGGTCCGCGGTCTCCAGCAGGTTGACCGCGTCCGCGCGCTCGAATCGCCACAGCCCCTTCACCGCCTCGACCCGGGCACGCAGGAGGTCGCTGCCGACCGAACGCGTGGGCACGCCCGGCGGGGCGAACGGGATCTCGATGACCACGTCCGGCGCGTACAGGGCGAGCATCGCCTCGTAGTCGCCGGTCGCCGAGACCTCGATCAGCCGCGCGGCGACCTCCCTGGCACTCCCGGGCCGCACGGGCGCGAGCACGGCCGCCAGCTCGGGCAGCATGCCGACGGCTTCGGCGGCGCCCACGGCGTTGGGGTAGTCGAGGTAGGAGACCACGGCGCCGTCGCGGACGCGGATCACCCCGAGGGACGAGGCGAACCGGAACGGCGTGCCGCCGGCGCTGCCCTCCGGCTCGAACTCGACGACGACCACCTCCGGGTCGGCGGCCTCGTAGACGGTGGCGTGGACGTCGTCGAAGCTCAGCAGCCGCGCGATCCCGCCAGAGGCGCCCTGTTTCATGTGCTCTCGGATGGTTTGCACGCCTTCGAATCGGCGCGGCTGCCCGGGCATGCCGAACCGCAGCTCATAGACGGCGTCGTCGGCGAACACGGCGGTGAAGGCGTCGGCGTCCCTGCCCGCCAGGGCCTGGCGCAGGTGCTCGACGACCGCCTGAAGGTTCTCGGACATGGTGAATCCCCTCGGAGAGAACGGAATAGAATCGGAACGCACGCCCCGTTTCATGATTGGACGATACGGAACGCGCGCCCCGTTTGTCTAGAAGGGAGCCACCGATGACGCCGGACAAGCCGCTGCGCGCCGACGCCCGCCGCAACCGCGACCGCGTGCTGCAAGCCGCCGAGGCCGCGTTCTCGGCCGAGGGCATGGCGGTGCCACTGGACGAGATCGCCCGGCGGGCGGGCGTCGGCGCCGGCACGGTCTACCGGCACTTCCCCTCCAAGGAGGCGCTGTTCGAGGCCGTGATCCACGACCGGATCGGGCAGTTCGCCGACGAGGCCCGCACGCTCTCGGCAGCGGAGCGGCCCGGCGAGGAGTTCCTCGCGTTCCTGGGCCGGGTGATCGATCAGGCGATGCTCAACAAGGCGTTGTGCGACGCCCTGGAGGCCGCCGGATCGCCGATCAAGCCGTCCGACGGCGTCCAGCGCGACGTGTGGGAGGCCTTCGGCGCCCTGCTCGGCGCCGCCCAGCGCGCTGGCGCCGTCCGCGCCGACGTGGACGTCTCCGACCTGCGGGCCCTGCTGTCGGGGGCGCTCGCCATGGAACGCCACGCCCGCGACAGCGACCGTCCCGCCGGCCGGCTGACCGGGCTCCTGCTGGACGCCCTGCGCCCCCGCCCCTGACCGCTGCGGGAAGGCGCGCGGCGGGGGGATGGACGCGGCGCGGGCGGGCGGGGCATCCTGTGGCGTGCTGTTGCGCCAGTTGGAGTATCTGGTGGCCCTGGCCCGGGAGCGGCATTTCGCCCGTGCCGCCGCGGCCTGTCACGTCTCCCAGCCGTCGCTGTCGGCGGCCATCCGCAAGCTCGAACGCGAGCTGGACGTGCCCCTCGTCCGGCGCGGCCAGCGCTTCGCCGGGCTGACCCCGGAGGGCGAGCGGGTGCTGCTGTGGGCCCACCGGATCCTCGCCGACGCCGACGCCCTGCGCCAGGACCTGTCGAAGATGCGCGAAGGGCTGTCGGGCACGCTGCGGATGGGCGCGATCCCGACCGCGCTGACCGCCGCCTCGCTGCTGACCACGCCGTTCTGCGAGCGCTACCCGCACGTACGGGTCCTGCTGACCTCGCTGTCGTCGCGGGAGATCACGCGGCGGCTGGCCGAGTTCGAGATCGACATGGCGATGACGTACCTCGACGACGAGGAGGAGTTCGGCGAGGTGCATCCCCTCTACGAGGAGCGCTACCTGCTGCTGACCCCGTCCGACGGCGAGCTGGCCGAGCGCCGGGTGGCGCGCTGGGCGGAGGTGGCCGCGCTGCCGCTGTGCCTGCTGGCCCCCGAGATGCGCAACCGCCGCATCCTGGACGCCAACTTCCGCCAGGCCGGCGCGGTGGCCGTGCCCGCGATCGAGACCGACACCGTCTCGGCCCTGTTCGCGCACGTCGCGACCCACCGCTGGTCCAGCGTCATCGCGCACGCCTGGCTGCACATGTTCGGGGTGCCCGAAGGCATGCGCGTCGTCCGGCTGGAGCGGCCCGCCCGGGAGCCGCGCGTGGGGCTCGTCCTGGCCGGCACGGGCCCGGAGCCGGTGATGGCCCGGGCGCTGCTGGACCTGGCCCGCGACCTCGACCTGCGCGAGGTGTTCGACCGGCTCACCCACGACCACCTGGCATAGAAGCCCTCTATCACCCGATAGGCACAAACGCTTTGACCTGCGGATATACGGCGGCGGACAGTGAGATCATCCCCCGACGACGAGGAGCAGAGGCCATGGCCAAGGTGCTGTGCGTGCTGTACGACGACCCGATCGACGGATACCCCAGCTCATACGCGCGGGACGGCCTGCCCGCGCTGACCGGCTACCCGGGCGGCCAGACGCTGCCCAGCCCCAAGGCGATCGACTTCACCCCCGGCCACCTGCTCGGCAGCGTCTCCGGCGAGCTGGGCCTGCGCCGCTTCCTCGAAGAACGCGGCCACACCCTGGTGGTCACCTCCGACAAGGACGGCGACGACTCGGAGTTCGACCGCGAGCTGGCCTACGCCGACGTGGTGATCTCCCAGCCGTTCTGGCCCGCGTACCTGACCGCCGAGCGCATCGCCCGCGCACCCAAGCTGAAGCTGGCCGTCACCGCCGGCATCGGCTCCGACCACGTCGACCTCGACGCCGCCATCGCCCGCGGCATCACCGTCGCCGAGGTCACCTACTGCAACAGCATCAGCGTCGCCGAGCACGTCGTGATGATGATCCTGTCCCTGGTGCGCAACTACCTGCCCTCCCACCGGACGGTGCTGGACGGCGGCTGGAACATCGCCGACTGCGTCGCCCGCTCCTACGACGTCGAGGGCATGCACGTCGGCACCGTCGCCGCCGGCCGCATCGGCACGGCCGTGCTGCGCCGGCTCAAGCCGTTCGACGTACACCTGCACTACACCGACAAACACCGCCTGCCACGCGAGGTCGAGGAGGAGCTCGGGCTCACCTTCCACCCCGACCCCGCCGCCATGGTCCCGCACTGCGACGTGGTGACCGTCAACGCGCCGCTCCACCCGCAGACCGAAGGACTGTTCGGCGACGAGCTGATCGGCTCGATGAAGCGGGGCGCGTACCTGATCAACACCGCCCGCGCCAGGATCGCCGACCGCGACGCGATCGTGCGCGCGCTGGAGAGCGGGCAGCTCGCCGGCTACGCGGGTGACGTCTGGTACCCCCAGCCCGCGCCCGCCGACCACCCCTGGCGGACCATGCCGCACCACGGCATGACCCCGCACATCTCCGGCTCCTCCCTGTCGGCCCAGGCGCGTTACGCCGCCGGCACCCGCGAGATCCTCGAATCGTGGCTGGAGGGCACGCCGATCCGGGAGGAGTACCTGATCGTGGAGGGCGGCGCCCTGGCCGGGGCCGGCGCCCATTCCTACACGACCCGGACGCGTTGACGCGACCGGGTCGGAAGGCGGCGGGCGTACACGTCCGGGTCGACCGGCCGGCCGAAGGGCGTGGTCATCACCC
>NZ_JBSGFQ010000202.1:0-14973 GCF_053603495.1 Nonomuraea sp. NPDC004186
CCTGCGCGCACGCCGCACCCGGGTGACCCCGGGCGAGGTCGGCCTGACGGTCGGCTCCGTCCGGACGACCATCGGCACCGCGCCGGCCCTGCCGGCCGCCGTCCGCGCCACCTTCACCGACGGCTACGACCGCGAGCTGCCCATCGCCTGGTCGCCCGTGGATCCCGCGAGCTACGCCGCCGCCGGGACCTTCACCGTGATCGGCACGGCCGGCGGCAGGCCCGTCACGGCCGAGGTCACCGTGATCCGCGAGGGCCAGCTCGTCATCGACCTCGCCGAGGACACCGGCCCCTACCACGGCGGCGCCTCCGGCACCCTTTACGGCCTTTACGGGCCGGGGGTGCCGACCAACAACCTCATCGAGGGGATGCGCCTGCGCACCGTCTCGACCAAGGCCCAGGACGGCCCGCAGCACCCCGGGGCCGACGCCCTCGAGGTCGTCAAGCCGCTGGCCGACAGCACCGACGGCGACGTGTACATCTACATGACCGACATCCACCGCGGCTTCCCCTACCAGTGGCCCGGTGGCACGCCGCAGGAGAAGCTCGACCTGTACCGGCAGAAGATCGCCAAGCAGGTGGACCAGGTCCTCCAGCTCGACCCGAAATATCAGGACAACATTGTCTTCGTGCCGTTCAACGAGCCCGAGGGCAACATGTTCGGCACGGGTGAGTGGAGCTACAACCGGGTCAGCTGGCTCAGCGACCCGCGCGACTACTTCAAGGCGTGGGACGACGTCTACGCCCTCATCAAGAGCAAAATGCCGGCCGCCCGGATCGCCGGGCCCAACACCAGCGTGCTGTACTCCCAGGTCAAGGGCTACCTGGAGCACGTCGTCGAGGCCGGCACCGTCCCCGACGTGATGACCTGGCACGAGCTCAGCCACCCCGAGCAGGTCAGGGCCAGCGTCAAGCGCTACCGCGAGATGGAGGCCGAGGTCTTCGCCGGCACGAAGTACGCCGGGAAGCGGCTGCCCATCAACATCAACGAGTACGCCTTCAACTACCACACCTCGGTGCCCGGCCAGATGATCCAGTGGGTGTCGGCCATCGAGGAGTCGAAGGTCGACGCCGACATCGCGTACTGGAACATCGACGGCAACCTGTCCGACTCCGCCGTGCAGGCCAACCGCGGCAACGGCCAGTGGTGGCTCTTCAACGCCTACGGCAGCATGAGCGGCCACACCGTGCGGGTCACGCCGCCGTACCCGGGGCAGAACTACACCCTGCAGGGCGTCGCCACGCTCGATCCGGGCAAGAAGCAGGCCCGCGCGATCTTCGGCGGCGCCGACAGCGCCGGGCACATCCGCTTCGAGCACGTCCCCGACAAGGTCTTCGGCCGCCGCGTGCACGCGTGGGTGCGGGAGATCCCGTGGACCGGCCAGGTCGGCGACTCGGCGCAGCCGGAGATCGTCGCCGAGCGCGACGTCGCCGTCAAGGACGGCACCGTGGTCTTCGACTTCGGGGCCGGTGACCTGCCGAGGCTCAAGGAGTCGTCGGCGTACGAGATCGTCCTCACCCCCGCCGGCTCGGGCACCGCGACGGCGCCCGCGCCCAAGCTGTGGGAGGGGTCGTACGAGGCCGAGGACGCGAAGTACACCGGCGGCGGCTACAGCCGCAACGGCCCCGAGGGCTCCCCGTCGGACGTGTCGAAGTTCTACACCTCCGGCCGCTACGACGTGGGCGGGCTGCGTACCGGCTCGGACGGCATGCTCGACTTCACCGTCGAGGTCCCGCGGGCCGGCCGCTACGACCTCAGCGTGTTCGCCAACTCGTTGAACACCTTCGACCGGGTGCGCGAGCAGGGTCCGACCAACGTCTTCGTGCGCGTGGACGGGGGCGCGGAGCAGGAGCTGTTCCTGCCGCTGGGCTACAAGTGGGTGGTGTGGGACCACGCGGACACCACCGTCGAGCTCACGGCGGGCAAGCACGTGCTCTCCCTGGCCGCGCGCAGCCTCGACGGCGCCAGGGCCACGAAGGGCGACGCGATCGTCGACCGGATCCGGCTCTCGCTGGCCAACCCGGCGGCGGCGACCTCGATCTACGAGGCCGAGCTGGCCGACCTGCGCGGCGCCCGCCCGTCCTACTCCGCGTACGGAGCCGCGCTCTCGGGCTCCGGGGTCGTCGCGGCCCGGCGCGAGGAGTCGGCCACCTTCTGGGTGTACTCCGCCCAGGACGCCCCGGCCGAGCTGGACCTCAGGCTGCTCGGCTCCGGCCGGGCGGCGGTGACGGTCAACGGCGTGCGGGTGCTGGACCGCGCCCGGCGCGGCGACGCGACCGCGGCGGTGTCGCTGTCCGGCGGCGTCAACAAGGTCACGGTCACCGGCAGGTCCGGCACGTCGCTCATCGACCGGCTTGAAGTGCGGCCCGCCGCCGGCGCGCTGCCGGCCACCGTGTACGAGGCGGAGTCCGCCCGGCTCGCCGGGACGGCGAAGGCGTCGCCGCTCTCGCTGGCGGGCGGCGGGAGCGCGGTCACCGGGGTCGGCGGCACGCCCGGCAACGCCAACACGCTCACCTTCGACGTGCGGGCCGCCGCCGACGGCACGTACGCCATGCGGGTGCGCTACTCCAACCCGGAGCAGTCGCCCGCCACGCACTACAACCCGGACCCGCTGGCCAGGCACGCCGACATCTCGGTGAACGGCGCCGCCGCGCAGCGTGTCCTGTTCCCCCACACCTTCCACGAGAACAACTTCTGGGAGCTCACCGTCCCGGTGCGGTTGAAGAAGGGCTCGAACACGGTGCGCTTCTCCGCCGAGGAGCTGCCGAACTTCGACGGCACCACGTACGCGTCGGAGACCTTCCCCGGGGTGCTCCTGCGCGCGCAGTACGCCCCCGTGATCGACAGGATCACGCTGGCGCCGTACAGCGGCTGACCCCCATCGGTGCCGCCCGTGCCCCGGCCCTGGGCGCGGGCGGCACCGATGCACGCTTGTCGTGCGGACCGGCGGCGTCCGGGCGGGCCGTACTGATCAGCGGGACGGTGACACCAGGCCCGCGTCGTAGGCCGTGATGACCAGCTGGATCCGGTCGCGGGCGGCGAGCTTGGCGAGCAGGCTGGCCACGTGCGCCTTGGCCGTGCCCGGGCTGATGTGCAGCTCGGCCGCGATCTCGGCGTTGGACAGGCCGCGCCCGACCAGGGTCAGCACCTCGCGTTCCCGCCCGGTGACGCCCGCGAGCTCGCGCGGCCGGAGTGCCGGGGCGGGGCGACGCGCGAAGTCCTCGATGAGGCGGCGGGTGACGCCGGGCGCGATCAGGGCGTCCCCGGCGGCGACGACGTGCACGGCGGACAGGATGTCCTCCAGTGCCATGTCCTTGACCAGGAATCCGCTGGCCCCCGCCCGGAGGGAGGCGTAGACGTTGTCGTCGTCGTCGAACGTCGTCAGCATGATCACCCGGGTGGACGGGGACTCGGCGGCGATGGTCTGGGTGGCCTCGATGCCGTCCATGCCGGGCATGCGGATGTCCATCACCACCACGTCCGGACGCAGCCGCCTGGCGAGCTGGACCGCCTGGGCCCCGGTCCCGGCCTCTCCGGCGACCTCGACGCCGGGGGTGCCGTCGATGACCATGCGCAGGCCGGCGCGGATCAGCGGCTGGTCGTCGGCGAGCACGACACGGATCGTCACGACACCTCCACCTCGGCGCTCGCACGTCCGGCCGGGTCTTTGATCGGGCCGGCGAGTGGGGTCGTGAGCGGCAGGCGGGCGGTGACGCGGAACCCGCCGCCGGGCCGGGGGCCCGCGCTCAAATCGCCGTTCAGCAGGGCGACGCGTTCGCGCATCCCAGCGATCCCGTGCCCGCTCCCCGCGCTCGGCGTGGCGGTGCCGCGTCCGGCGTCGGCGATGTCGATGCGCAGCTCCTCGTTCCCGTAGTCGATCGTGACCTGGCAGTGGTCGGTGCCCGCGTGGCGCAGCACGTTGGTCACCGACTCCTGCACGATGCGGAAGGCGGAGCGGTCGACTGCGGCGGGCAGGGGCCGTGGCCGCCCGTGCCTGCGCACGTCCACGCGTACCCCGGCGGCCGCCGTCGCCTCGGCCAGCCGGTCGACGTCGGCCAGCCCCGCTGCGAGGGAGGGCTCAGAAGACTCGCGGTCGCTGTCGCGCAGCCCGCCGAGCAGGTGCCGCAGCCCCTTCAGCGTCTGCCTGCTGGTCGCCTCGATCGCGCCCAGCGCCTCGCGCGCCTGCTCCGGCCGGCTGTCGATCACGCGGGCGCCCGCGCCGGCCTGGATGGCGATGATGCCGATGCTGTGCGCGACCATGTCGTGCAACTCCCGGGCGATGCGCAGCCGCTCGTCCGTGACCGCCTGGGCCGCGGCGTGCGTACGCAGCGCACGCTCGTACTCGCGCCGCTGCCGGATGAACATCCCGCCCATCCAGCCCACCACGACGCCCAGGCCGAGCAGGACCGACAGCGCCAGGAACCCGGGCGCAAGAGCGCGCAGGCCGTGCCGCAGCAGGTCCGCCTGCAAGGCCGCCTCCTGGACGACGAGCGTGACGGCCGCCGCGGCCAGGCCGGCACGGCGCGACCGGGCGGCGGCGACCAGGCAGACCAGGACGTCACCCGCCAGGAGCAGCGGCCAGAACCGCTCCGCCGGCAGCCCGGCCGCCGACGCCGTGACCACCCCGGCCAGCAGCACCGCGAGCACCATGCCGGGCCGCCGCCGCGCCCAGGCCAGGGGGAAGGCCATGGCGGCGGCGAACGCCGCGTGCGCGGCGCCCACCGGGAGCAGGTTCTCGCCGTCGGTCAGCGTCAGGGCGTACAGCAGCGGCACCAGGCCCGCCGGGCCGCACCAGGTGAGCAGCGTCCGCACGCCGCCCGGCAGCCGTTCCGGCCATCTGTCGCGCACCCGTCGATCGTAGTCACCCGCTCAGGGGCCGGGCATCGGCCGCCGGGCCTATGCCCGCGGGCACCCCCGCCCGCCGCAAACAGGCCCGCAGCCAGATGCGGCACGCCTTCGACCTGCGACAACGTTGGCCAGGTGATCGAAGTCAACGGACTGACCAAGCGCTACGGCGCGGTGACGGCGGTGAACGGCCTGACGTTCACCGTGCGGCCGGGGCACGTCACCGGGTTCCTCGGCCCCAACGGCGCCGGCAAGAGCACCACGCTGCGCATGATCCTCGGCCTGAACCGTCCCACGTCCGGAAGCGCCACCATCGACGGCCGCCGCCGCCCGGCGGGCCTGCGCCACGTCGGCGCGCTGCTGGACGCCGGCGACGTGCACGGCGGCCGCACCGCGGGCGCCCACCTGCGCGCGCTGGCCCGCGGCAACGGGCTGCCCCGGCGCCGGGTGGCCGAGGTGCTGGAGGAGGTGGGGCTGGCGGGGGTGGCGCGCCGCCGGATCGGCGGGTTCTCGCTGGGCATGCGCCAGCGGCTCGGCATCGCCGGCGCGCTGCTGGGCGACCCTCCGGTGCTGATGTTCGACGAGCCGATCAACGGCCTGGACCCGGAGGGCGTGCTCTGGGTGCGCGGCCTGTTCCGGCGGCTGGCCGCCGAAGGACGCACGGTGCTGGTCTCCAGCCACCTGATGAGCGAGATGGAGCACACCGCGGACCGCCTGGTCGTCATCGGCCGCGGCGAGCTGATCGCCGAGGAGAGCCTGGCCGGGTTCGCCGCCCGCGGCACCGGCGCGTCCGTCGCCGTACGCACCCCGGACCCCGCCGAGCTGGCGGCCGTCCTCAGCCTGGAGGGGGCGCGCGTGCAGCCGGAGGGCGGCGACGCCCTGACCGTGACCGGGCTGAGCGCCGCCCGCGTCGGCGAGCTCGCCCATCGGCGCCGGATCATGCTGTACGAGCTCGCGCCGCGGACCGCCTCGCTGGAGCAGGCGTTCATGGAACTGACCGCCGGCCACGCCGAGCATCGGGCCGGCGGCCCCGCGATGACCTCCGGGCACGCCGACCACCGGACCGGCGACCCCGCGATAACCGCCAGACCCGCCGATCACCCGGCCGGTGGCCTCCGATGATGACCACCAGACCCGCCGGTGATCTCACGACGAGCTCCGGCACCTTCCGCGACCTGCTCGCCGCCGAGTGGATCAAGCTCTGGTCCCTGCGCTCGACCTCGTGGCTGCTCGGCCTGGGCACGCTGGCCATCGTCGCCCTGGCCGCCCAGAGCAGCCTCGACACCTACCAGAGCTGGCCCGGCTTCACCGCGATGGAGAGAGCCAGGTTCGACCCGCTGGGCGAGGCGTTCAGCGGCCTGGCCGCCTCCATGCTCATGATCGGCGCCGGCAGCCTGGGCGCCCAGAGCATCGTCGGCGAGTACGCCACCGGCCTCATCCGCACGACGCTCACGGCCGTCCCGGCCCGCCACCGCGTCGTGGCGGCCAAGCTCGCCGTCACCGCCGCCGTGACGCTCGCGACCGGCGCGCTCATCTCCGGGGGAACGTTCGGGGTCAGCCAGGCCATCCTGTCCGGCCGCGGCGTCGCCGTCTCGCTCGGCGACCCCGGCGTGCTGCGCGTCCTGGCCGCCAACGCGCTGCTCGCCCCGGTGTCGGCGCTGACCGGCATGGGCATCGGCGCGCTGGCGCGGCACACCGCCGCCGCCGTCGTCACCGTCTGCGCCGCGCTGGTCATCGTGCCCACCTTCTTCCGGCCCACCGTTCACCAGTGGCTCAACGACCTGTACGCCCTGGTCCCCTTCTACGTCTGGCGGACCTGCCTGGGCCTGCCCCTGCTCCGCGACGACCCCGCCCTGCCCACGGTGGCCGGCTCGTGGGCGGCCTTCGCGCTGTGGCCGCTCGTCGCCGCCGCCCTGACCCTGATCGTCGTACGTCGCCGCGACGTGTGACCCGTACGAAAGGAAATCCGATGAAGTTCCGCCTGCCCGCCGTCGCGCTGACGGCCTGCCTCACCCTGACCGCCGCCCCCGGCACAGCGGCCGCCGCCTCGGCCTCCATCCAGTTGGAGTTGCCCCGCCCGACCGGCCCGAACCCGGTCGGCCGCGACATCCTGCCCCTGGTCGACAGCGCCCGCAAGGACCCCTGGGTCCCCGAGTCGGGCCCGCGCCGGCTCATGGTCTCGATGTACTATCCCGCCCGCTCGGCCACCGGCGGACCCGCTCCGTACATGACCACCCCCGAGGCCGCGTCCCTGCTCCAGCGCAAGGCCCCCGGCGCCAAGATCCCCGCCGAGGTCGTCAGCGGCACCCGCACCTACGCCCGCACCGGGGCCCCGCCCAAGCAGGGCCGCTACCCGCTGGTGGTGCTCTCCCCCGGCCTCGGGCTCCCGCGCGCCAGCCTCACCTTCCTGGCCGAGGACCTGGCCAGCCGCGCGTACGTGGTCGCGCTGGTCGACCACGCCTACGAGTCCTCCGGCACGACTCTGCCCGACGGCCGGACCATCACCTGCGCCCCGCTCTGCGACCAGCCCAAACCGCCGGAAGGCGGGCAGGCGGCCATCACCGCGAACCGCACCAAGGACATCGCCTTCGTCCTCGACGAGCTGACCGGCCGGCACCCCGTCTGGAAGAACGCCCGCATGATCGCTCCCAAGCGGGTCGGCATGGCGGGCCACTCCCTCGGCGGCGACGCCAGTGCCGCCACCATGGCCGTGGACAGGCGCGTACGGGCCGGGGTGAACCTGGACGGCACCTTCCACCCCGCGGTCCCGCTCGACCGGCCCTTCCTGGTGATGGGCAGCCGGTCCGACCACGTGCCCGGCAAGGACCACACCTGGGATGACGGCTGGACGAAGATGAGCGGCTGGAAGCGCTGGCTCACGGTGGCCGCCACCGACCACGCGAGCTTCACCGACCTGTCCATCCTGCAGCAGGCCGCCGGCCTGTCGGGCCCCGACGCCCTCCCGGCACGGCGCTCGCTGGAGATCACCCGCGCCTATGTCGGCGCCTTCTTCGACCAGCACCTGAAGGGCCGCAAGCAGCCGCTGCTCGACGGCCCGTCACCGGCGAACCCGGAGGTCGCCTTCCACAACCCCTGAGGCCGTTCTCATTCCTGAAATATCCGGCTTTGGCGCAGTGGGAAGCGCGTGACGGGCGTCCAGCGGAGCCCGTCGAAGCTCGCCAGGTCCACGGCGGTGACGCGGGTGGTGAACGGCAGTCCGGGCGCCACGGCGGACTCGACGCCGTCCAGGACCTCGTCGCCGCCGTAGCCGACGGACAGGTGGGGGACGGCCTCGCCGTACCGGCCGCCGTACGGGCGCAGCGCCGGCCACCTGCCGGTCACGCTCCGCGTGAGAGCGGCGAACGGCCCGGCGGGCTCCGGCCCCAGATAGAGCAGGCCGGGAAAGCGCCCGCAACCGGTGAAGGCCGCCTCGAAGGGCTGGTGGGCGGCGAACAGCCCCGCCAGCTCCGCCAGCGTCCCGTCCCCGATCTCCGGCCGTGGCAGGAACGGATAGAGCACGGTGACGTGCGCGGTCACGCCGTACCTGGCCGACGGGTCGAACAACGCGCGCTGGCCGCCGACGACCGGCTCGGCTTCGGGCACGGGCACCACGAGGACCGTGGCGCCGACCGGGTACGGAGCCGCGCCCGCGCTCAACTCGCGCCCCGCGTGCCGTACCAGCGCCACTCGGTGAGCCGTGGGCGATCGGGGAGAGCGGTGCGCCCGGTCGCCCACAGCAGGACCTCCCAGGCGTCACCGTCAACGGCGGCATGGTGGGGAAAGAGCCTGTTCAGGACCCGGGAGCACAACTCCCCCGGCGGCGACCACTCCAGATTCAGCCCTTGAGCAATGTCATGCGTGTGCACGAGGACCTCGACAACGGCCATGGCGGCGAAACCCTCCGGGTCGGAGGGCCCGAAAACGTGGTAGGCGACGGTGTCCGAGGGGGCGGTGCGCAGGACGGACGCCATCAGGCCTCCGCACGCCTCCACAATGGTCAGCAGGCCCTCGGCACCCGCGGCCCGGTCGGCGAAGATGACGTTCGCCGGGCCACCGCTCCGGTCGCTGCTCGTGCGGAACGGCAACAGCGCGGTCGTCGGCGGCTCGGCGAGCCCGAACCTCGCGGCATAGGTGAACAGGTCGTCGGCCAGATGCTCGAGCGTCTCCCGGCAGGTCCACTCGAGCGTCCCCGCCTTGGCCTCCCACGCATCGGCATCCGCGTCCCTCAGGGCGTCGACGGCCAGAGCCACGACCCGGCGCACGTCCTCTCCGTCGACTGCGGCTTCCGAGCTGTGCATGGGAAGGATCGTAACAACGGCCGGCGCGGGGCCGGTCAATCCCGGGTCGGGGTGAGGGCGCGCAGGGCCTCGCGGAGGTCGGCGCCGGAGCCCGCCGCGACGACCCCGCCCTCGCGGTCGACGGCCACGGCGGAGAAGACCGGACCGGCCGGGGCGTCCGGGTCGCAGGTGAGGGTGACGGCGTGCCCGTCGAGCAGCATGGCCTCGGCGTCCGTCCTGGACGGGGGCGCGGCCCGGTTGATCAGGTCGCGGGCCGAGATCAGGGCGGCCACGGGGGTGCGGTGGCGGCCCAGCAGCACAGGGCTCTCGTCGTACGGCTGGGTGACCTGCCGGACGAGGTCGCCGAGCTTGGCCCGGGCCGTCGAGAGCGGCACGAGCGGGAGCCCGCTCAGGATCCCGGACACCTGGGAGAGCGGGACGAGCGCGGCCCACTCCCAGCGCTCGCGGGTGACCAGGATGGTCTCACCGTTCCTGGCGGCCTTGACGATGGTCCCCCAGCCGGCGCGGGCCTCCTCGACGCCGAGCGGGGTGCCGTACCGGGCGTGGAGTTCGGCGTAGGAGGGCGGCTGGGCGGCGGAGTCGTTGATCACCCGAAGAATCGTAAGGCGCCTTACGGAATATGTGCAAGGCGCCTGACAAAATCCACGTCAGACGCGCTTCGCCGTGGAGGCTCGGACGACCAGCTCGGTGGCCAGCTCGACGTGGTGGGAGTCGATCTTCTCGCCGGCCGCCAGCCGCAGCGCCGTACGCACCGCCACGCCGCCCATCTCGCGCAGCGGCTGGCGGACGGTGGTCAGCGGCGGGGAGGCCATCCGGGCCATCTGGGTGTCGTCGAACCCCACGATGCTCAGGTCCTGCGGGACGCGCAGGCCCCGCTCCCTGGCGGCCTCCATGACGCCCAGCGCACTCTCGTCGCAGCCGGCGAAGATCGCCGTCGGCGGCTCCGGCAGGTCGAGCACGGCCCCGCCGTACTCGAGTCCGTCCTCGTAGCGGAAGTGCCCGGAGCGCGTGTACGCGGGCGGCACCGGCACCCCTTCGGCCTCCATGGCGGCACGGTAGCCATGCAGGCGGGCCTGGTGGCAGGCGGCGGTGGCCGGGCCGCCGAGGTAGGCGATGCGCCGGTGGCCGAGGGACAGCAGGTGCTGGGTGGCGGCCAGCCCGCCGGCGAAGTTGGTGGAGCCGACGCTGGTCACGCCGGCGTGCGGCAGGTGGAGCGGGTCGATCACGACCAGCGGCAACCGGACGCGGGACAGCGCGGCCAGCTGCCGGGTGCTCAGCTGGTCGCACGTGACGCAGATCAGCGCCCGGCGCCCGGCGGCGGCCAGGTCGCCGGCCCACGCGGCGGGGTGGTCGATCTTCTTCCTGACGCTGACGACGATCCCGACGCCGAGCTCCGCCCCGGCCGCCACCACACCCTGGATGATCTCCGTGGAGTAGGTGCTGAAGTCGTCGTCGAACTGCACTTCGACGGTGTCCGTGGCGACCGGCCCGTCCGTGCCCGGGGCCCGGCGTGGCGACGGCGCGATGTAGTCGTGCTCCCGCAGCAGCGACTGCACGAGGGAGCGGGTGGTCGGCGCCACGTCGCTGCGGCCGTTGAGCACCTTGGACACGGTCGCCACCGACACGCCCGCCGAGGCCGCGACCGTGGCCAGCGTGGCGCGTCTAGAACTGGACGGCATCGACTCCCCTTTCACGCTCGACCGACACGGGGGTGTCCAGGCGCCGGTCGTGGCCGACGACCCGGGACGGGCCGGTCAGCCGTACCGTGCCCCGGCACGGCAGGTCGGCCGCCGACGTGCCGACGAGCACCTCGAGGTCCCCGGGCTCCACGATGCGCCTCAGATCTCGTCCGGTGAAGGCCGTCCGGTCGGCGTGCACCCGGAAGGTCACGCGGGCGCTCGCCCCGGGCTCCAGCCGGACCCGGGCGAACCCGGTCAGCTGCCGGACCGGCCGGGTGACCTGGGCGACGACGTCGTGCAGGTAGAGCTGGACGACCTCCTCGCCGGCCCGGTCCCCGGTGTTGCGCACGCTGACCGCCACGCCGAACTCGCCGTTCGTGGGCACCTCGGCGTCGCCGACCCGCAGGTCGCCGACCTCGAAGCTGGTGTAGGAGGCGCCGTACCCGAACGGGAAGAGCGGGGTCGGGTCGAGGTTGCTGATGCCCTGGCTGTCGGCGCCCAGCGGCGGCTGCAGGTACGTGCCCGGCTGCCCGCCGTGCCCGCGCGGGATCTGCACCGGCAGCCTGCCCGACGGCTGGACCCGGCCGGACAGCACGCCGGCGACGGCCGCGCCGCCCTCCTCGCCGGGCATGAACGCCTGGACGAGCGCCGCCGCGCCCGCGCGCACCCGGCCCAGCGCGTACGGGCGGCCGGAGACGACGATGGCGACGACCGGCGTGCCCGTCGCGGCCAGCTCCGCCACCAGGTCCTCCTGCAACCCAGGCAGGCGCAGGTCGTCGGCGTCGCAGCCCTCCCCGGAGGTCCCGAGGCCGAACAGCCCGGCGAGGTCGCCCACGGCCACCACGCACAGGTCCGCCCCGCGCGCCGCTTCGAGCGCGGCGGCGAACCCGGAGCGGTCGTCCCCCTGCACCTCGCAGCCCCGCTCGTGGACGAGCTCGGCCTCCGGCAGCTCGGCCCGCAATCCGTCGAGCAGGCTGGGCGCCTCGATGCCGAGCCCGAGCGCGGGGTGGCGGGGCAGCACGTGGTTGGGGAAGGCGTAGCAGCCCATGAACGTCCGCGGATCGTCGGCGCACGGCCCGACGACCGCGATCCGGCGCGGCCCGGCAGGCAGCGGCAGCGCGTCGCCGGCGTCGAGCAGGACGATCGACCGCTCGGCCAGCTCGCGCGCCAGCGCCCGGTTGCCCGGCGAGTCGAGGTCCACGTCATCCGCCCCGGACACGGACTTCTCGGGCGTCCAGTCCGGGTCGAGCAGCCCGAGCTGCACCTTCTGGGTGAGCAGCCGGCGCACCGCCCGGTCGATCAGCGACTCGGGGAGCTCGCCGGCGCGTACCCGCTCGACCAGGTGCGGGCCGAAGCCGAGCGTGTCGGGCAGTTCGACGTCGATGCCCGCGGTGAGGGCCTGGACACCCGCCTCGCCGGTGTCGGCGGCGACGCGGTGCATGCTCGCCAGGAACGGGATCGCCCAGTAGTCCGACACGACCGTCCCGGTGAAGCCCCACTCCTCGCGCAGCACCTCGGTCAGCAGCCAGGGGTCGGCTCCGGCCGGCACGCCGTCCACGTCGGAGTAGGAGTTCATCACCGACCGGGCGCCGCCCAGCGCGATGGCGGTCTCGAACGTCGGCAGGATCATGTCCATCAGCTCGCGCCGCCCCATCGGCACGGGCCCGTGGTTGCGGGCCGCCCGGGAGGCGGAGTATCCGGCGAAGTGCTTGAGGGTGGCGATGATGCCCGCGTTCTCCAGCCCGCGCACGTACGCGGCGCCGAGCATGGAGACGAGGTACGGGTCCTCGCCCATCGTCTCCTCGACCCGGCCCCACCGGTAGTCGCGCACCACGTCCAGCACCGGTGACAGGCCCTGGTGCACGCCCACGGCCCGCATGTCCCGGCCGATCGCGGCCGCCATCCGCTCCACCAGCCCGGGGTCGAACGTCGCCCCCCACGCGATGGCCGCCGGGTAGACCGTCGCCCCGTACGTGGTGAACCCGGTCAGGCACTCCTCGTGGACGATGGCCGGGATGCCGAGCCGGGAGCGCTCGACGACGGCCCGCTGCAGCCTGACCACCTCGGCGGCGCCCTCCCGCGCGGTCACGGGGGCGCTGCCGTGCACCCGGGTCAGGTGGCCGAGCCCGTGCCTGACGGCCTCGTCGAGGGGGACCGTGCCGGAGGCCGTGAACACGTCCTGCATCGGGGCGACGTTCAGCGTCTCGGCGTCCTGCGCCGGCTCGTGCTGCATGTCGTTGCCGAACCACCGGCTGCCGAGCTGGCCGACCTTCTCCTCGAGGGTCAGCTCCGCGAGGAGGGCCTCGACTCGGTCGGCCACGGGAAGCGCCGGGTCCTGCCACGGGCGGAGCACGCCGTCCATCGCGGGGGTCCGATCCAGAGCCGTCATCTGCTCTCCTTAAAGCCGATTCCCGCCGTGAGTATTTCGAAATGTTTCGATGTCGTCGAGTGGCCTACGAGCAAGCGTCCCCGATTTACAGACGACCAGATGAACGCCGCGCCTGAGTACTTTACACACGCGCTGCTCGAAAGGGCAGATTCCCGGATACGACGGTCTTGACAGGCCCATGGTCGAAACCTAAATTGACGGACCACGCGGTATGTCGCAAATGTTTCGACGAGCTCACTCAAAGGAGACGTGACGAGCGGCATCGGCAGGCGCCGCGTCCCCGGCCGCCCGCCACCACCATCCGAGATCAACGAGCCGCGCGGCCAACCCCCCGGCGTTCAAGTACGGAGATCAGCGTGGAGCACAGGTCAACTTCTCGCCGCACCTTCCTCAGCCTCTCCATGGGCCTTCCCCTCGGAGCCGCCCTGACCGCCTGCGGAGGCTCCGGGCCGACCCAGGCCGGCGCCGGTGGCGGGGGTGGCAGCACCACAAGTGGCGGCAGCGGTGGCGGCAAGGCCACCTACTGGTACCTCACCGGACAGCCACAGGAAGGCATCCGCACCCGCGCCGTCGAGCGCTTCAACAAGGCCAACCCGACCGGCCAGCTCGCGACCACGATGTTCCAGAACGACGCCTTCAAGACCAAGATCAAGACGGCGATCGGCGCGGGCGAGGCCCCCACCATCATCTGGGGCTGGGGCGGCGGCGGACTGAAGAGCTACGTGCAGGCCGGCCAGGTCGACGACCTCACCTCCTGGTTCGACCAGAACGCGGCCCTGAAGGACAAGCTGTTCCCGTCCTCCTTCAACGCGGCCACGGTCGACGGCAAGATCTACGCGGTGCCGGTCGAGGCCGTGACGCCGATCGTCCTCTTCTACAACAAGAAGGTCTTCGAGAAGGTCGGCGCGCAGCCCCCGCAGAGCTGGGGCGACATCATGGACCTGGTCAAGAAGTTCAACGCCGCGGGCGTCGCGCCGTTCTCCCTCGGCGGCCAGTCGCGCTGGACGAACATGATGTGGCTGGAGTTCCTCTTCGACCGCATCGCCGGCCCCGAGGTCTTCCAGGCCGTCTTCGACGGCGAGAAGGACGCCTGGAGCAACCCGGCCGCCATCGACGCCCTGACCAAGATGCAGGACCTCATCAAGGCGAACGGCTTCATCAAGGGCTTCTCCTCGATCACCGCCGACTCCAATGCCGACCAGGCGCTGCTGTACACGGGCAAGGCCGCGATGATGCTGCACGGCGGCTGGACGTACGGCAACATGCGCGACACCGGCGGCGACTTCGTCAAGGGCGGCAACCTCGGCTACATGAACTTCCCGCCGGTGGACGGCGGCAAGGGCGACCCCAGCGACACCGTGGGCAACCCGGCCCAGTACATGTCGATCTCCTCCAAGGCGTCGGAGGCGGAGAAGGAGATCGTCAAGAAGTTCCTCGCCACCGAGATGAACTCCGACGCACAGAACAAGGACTGGGCCAGCAACGGCTTCGTGCCGATCGTCAAGGGCACCGACTCGCAGTTCGGCACCGACCTCGACGGGACGTGGCAGCGGTTCGTCTACGACACCGCCAGCAAGGCCAAGTCCTTCCAGCAGTCCTGGGACCAGGCGCTCAGCCCGACCGCGGCCGAGGTCCTGCTGGACAACATCGCCAAGCTGTTCCAGCTGTCGGTCTCGCCGCAGCAGTTCGCCACGAACCTCAACGAGGTCATAGGCAAGTGACGGTCCCCCCGATCTCCGCCAGGGGAAACGCGCCCCTGGCC
>NZ_JBSGFQ010000203.1:0-14970 GCF_053603495.1 Nonomuraea sp. NPDC004186
CCCGCTCCTCCAGCCCAGGAAGACCGCGCCTTGACCACCTTCACCCAGCCGCCCGGACAGCTCGTACTGTCCGAGTTGCTGCGGGCGACGGGCAGGGCGATCGCCCATCGGGAAAGACGCCTGAACTCCACAGGGGGCTCCTCACAAGTAACTGGCCACGCGCTCGTGACCGGGAATCTCCACGACGACGTTGGTGGACTTGATCACGGCGACCGCCACCACCCCCACCTCCAGGCCCAGCTCGTCCGCGGCCTGGCGGCTCATCAGCGACACCACCCGGAACGGCCCGGCGGCGATCTCCACCTGCGCCATCACCGCATCGCGGATCACCTCGGTCACGATCCCGCGGAAGCGGTTGCGCGCCGAGGAGCGGCTGCCGTCGCCGCTCTCCTCGATCTGCGAGCGGGCGAAGGCGGCCAGGTCGGCGCCGTTCACCTGCCGATGACCGTGCTCGTCCCGCCCGGCCCCCAGCCGCCCCGCGTCCACCCACCGGCGGACCGTGTCGGAGCTGACCCCGAGCAACGCCGCGGCCTCGCTGATCCGAAACGTCGCCACAAGCTCTCACGATACCTTCCGCACATTCGAGCCTGAATACCCGGCTTCCGCCGCACCAGCGGCATGATCTACGGTTCTGCCATGGCATCCACGAGATCGGAGAGCACCCTCGTGAGTATCGGTTCACCCCGCCGCCGGGCCGTCGCGTCCGCGCTCGCCACCGTCCTGCTGGCCACGCTCACGCCCACCGCCCCGGCCACGGCCGCGACCGCCGCCGGCCCCGCCTCCGTCCGGCAGGCCCCCGCCGGGATGGTCAAGGTGCGCGGCCAGGTCGACCGTCCGCGCTCGTTCACCATGGCGCGGCTGCGCGGCCTGCCGCAGCACACCGTCCGCGTGCGCTACCAGACCTCCCACGGCGCGGAGAAGCACACCTTCACCGGCCCGCTGCTGTCCGACGTCCTCCAGCTCACCGAGCCGCGCATCGACCCCGACGTCAAGAACGCGCAGCTACGCCTGGTCGTCACCGCCACCGGCTCCGACGGCTACCGCGCCGCACTGGCCTGGGCCGAGCTCGACCCGGCCTTCTCCGGCAAGAAGGTGCTGCTCGCCGTCACCCAGGACGGCGCGAAACTGGACAAGGAAGGCCCGCGCCTGGTCGTGCCCGGCGACGTCAAGGGCGGCCGCTACGTCAGCGGCGTCGTACGCCTCCACGTCGGCGACACGGACGCACTCGACCCCGCCTGACCGGCCCCTCGCCCGACCGGAGGGCGGAACACCCATGTCACGACGGCTGCTGCGGTGGGCCGGTGTGCTGCTGGCCACCGGCTCCGCTATCGCCATGACCGGGTACCTGCTCACCGTGGACCGGGCCGACCCGCGCGTCAGCGCGCTGGGCGCCCTGCTGGGCCTGGCCGGGCTCGCGCTCGCCACCCACGCCCGGCCCGATCGACGCGACGACGACTCCTGAACGGCACACCGACGAGGCGGGCCGCCCGTACCAGGTCAAGATCGAACGCCGCGCGCTGACGCGAAGGCCGCCGGTCAGGCGCCGCCCGGCTCGGCGGTCCGCTCCCACAGCGACTTCATCTCGGCGAACCCCTGCTCCATGATCCCCACCATGGCCTCCCGGGCCCGCTCGCCGTCGCGCCGCTGGATCGCCTGGGCCACGTCGGTGTGCAGCTGCAGCGCCTCCTCGTCCGGGTAGTGAGGCATCAGGTGGTAGTGGTGCCGGCCGGCCAGCACCTCGGCCACGATCAGCTGCAGCTTCGCGAACATCTCGTTGCCGGAGGCGGCCAGCACCCGCCGGTGGAAGTCGATGTCCAGGTCGAGGAAGCGGGCCTCGTCGCCCGCCTTCCCGGCGGCCCACATCTTGGCCGCGAGCCCGACCAGCTCGCTCGCCTCGTCGTGGTCGACCCGCCCGGCGGCCAGCCAGGCGGCGTACGGCTCGATCGCGGTCCGCAGCTCGGTGATCGAGCGCAGTTGCGCCATCCGCCCCTCCGAGGCGAGCCGCCAGCGGATCACCTGCGGATCGAAGACGCTCCACACCCCGGGAGGCTGGATCATGATCCCGACCCGGCGCCGGGTCTCGATGAGCCCCATGGACGCGAGCACCCGCAGCACCTCGCGGATCACCGAGCGGGAGACCTGGTAGCGGTCGACCAGGTCTTCGATGCTCAGGACCGAGCCGGCGGCCACGTCGCCGCTGCAGATGGCGGTGCCGAGGTGGTCGAGGACCCGTGCGTGCAACCCAGCCTCCGCAAGGGCGGGCCGAGTGGGGGCGGCCCCCGGGGAGGACTGATTCACGGCATAGAACATATCAGTTGAAGGCTGACTCTTGAATAAGTCAGCTTTTTTGTCCTAGCATCCCGGCATTAAGCAGATGTTACGAGCATGTGGCGCTCTTCCGGGGGGCGGCGACCATGCCAGGAAGGCGGGATTGACGTGCGACGTCGAGCGATATTTGGTACATCTCTGGCCGTGGTGGCCGCCATGGGGCTGTCCGCCTGCGGCGGTGGCGGTGACGGCGGCGGGTCCAAGACGGTCCGGATCACCCTGGCCAACCACGTGTGGACCGACAACATCAAGAAGGCTCTGCCCGAGTTCGAGAAGCAGACCGGGCTCAAGGCCGAGATCACCCAGCTCGGCGAGGACCAGCTCTCCGACCAGTACAACGTCAAGCTGAACGCCGGCTCGTCCGACATCGACGTGATGATGTACCGCCCCCTGCAGGAGGGCAGGCTCTTCGCCAAGAACAAGTACCTGGCCGACCTGTCGGACCAGGTGAAGGCCAACAAGGACTGGGACTTCAGCGACTTCCAGGCCGGCCCCGTGGAGGCCACCACGTACGAGGGCAAGCCGGTCGGCGTCCCCATCATCACCGAGCAGGAGGTCCTCTACTACCGCAAGGACCTGCTGTCCAAGGCCGGCCTGAGCGCCCCGCCGAAGACCCTCGACGAGCTCAAGGCCGCCGCCGCCAAGATCAAGGCATCCGAGCCGGACATGGCCGGGTTCGTCGCCCGTACCGGCAAGTCGCCGGCGGTCACCCAGTTCTCCAGCTTCCTGTACAGCTTCGGCGGCGACTTCGTCGACGGCAGCGGCAAGGCCGCGGTCGGCAGCGAGGCGGCCAAGCAGGCGTACGCCTACTACGGCGGGCTGATCAAGGACTCCGGCCCGGCGAACGTCAGCACCGACATGGGCTGGCCCGAGGCGATGGCCATCTTCACCCAGGGCAAGGCCGCCTTCTACACCGAGGCCAACTCGCTCTACAAGAACGCCACCGACCCGGCCAAGTCCAAGGTCTCGGACAACGTCGGCTTCGCGCCGTTCCCGGCCGGCCCTGGCGGTTCGAAGCCGTACAACATCCCGTCGTGGGCGCTGGGCGTCAACTCCAGCTCGGAGAACGCCGCCAACGCCTGGAAGTTCATCGAGTGGGCCACCGGCAAGGCGCAGACGCTCGCCCAGCAGAAGTCCGGCGTGCCCGGCGCCCGCACCTCCGTGTGGGCCAACCCGGAGAGCACCTCGACCTTCCCGAAGGACCTGGTGGAGGCCATCGCGGCCAGCACCAAGGACGGGGTGGGTCATGACCGGCCGCTGGTCGTGAAGGTCGCCGAGTCCCGCGAGATCGTGGGCCAGCCGATCGTCGACGCGATCACCGGCAAGGACGCCGCGGCGGCCGCCGACACGGCCAACGCCGCGTTCCAGAAGTTCCTGGACGACGAGGCCAAGTAAGCGGCACCCGCCGACCCCTGGAGTCCCCATGGCAACGATCACCACACCGACCACCAAGGCGCCGCGCGGCGCCCCCGCCGCCCCCGGCACGCCCGGCTGGCTGCGCTGGGTGGACGCTCACCGCAAATGGCTCTTCGCCGCGCCCGCGATGGTCTTCGTCGCCGCGCTGCTCGTGTTCCCCCTGGCCTGGACCGGCTACCTCAGCCTGACCGACGCCGAGGGATCCGTCCGCGCGGAGAGCGAGTTCGTGGGCCTGCGGAACTACCTCGACGTCCTGTCGGACACCGAGCGGTTCTGGCCCGCGGTCGGGCGGACCGCCACGTTCACCGTCGTCGCGCTGCTGTTCGAGGTGGTCCTCGGGATGGCGATCGCGCTGCTGCTCTGGCGTCCGTTCAAGGGGCAGCGGTGGGTCCGGGTCGCCATCCTCATGCCGCTCGTGGCCACTCCGGTCGCGGTCGGCATGATGTGGCGGCTCATCTTCGACCCGAACATCGGCATGGCCAACCAGCTCCTCGGCTGGTTCGGCATCGGGCCGCAGCCGTGGCTGGCCGGTCAGCACACGGCCCTGGCCACCACGATCTTCATCGACGTGTGGCAGTGGACGCCGATGGTGGTGCTGATCCTGCTCGCCGGGCTCACCTCGCTGTCGGACGAGCCGCAGGAGGCGGCGCACATCGACGGCGCCAGCACCTGGCAGCGGTTCCGGCACGTCACCCTGCCGCTGCTGATGCCCACGCTGACGGTGGCGGTCCTGCTGCGCGGCATCGACGCGCTCAAGACCTTCGACGTCCTCTACGCCACGAAGGGCCGCGGCGGCGGTTCGTTCCATGAGGTCGAGACGCTGAACGTGTACGCCTACGGCCTCAGCTTCGACTACAACGAGTACGGCGTCTCCTCCACCGTCCTCATCCTCTTCTTCCTGATCATCATCGGGGCCATGTGGGCCCTGACCGCCCGGCGCAAGGAGGCGCAGCGATGAAGGCCCGGCCCGCGTACCAGGTGTTCCGGGTGGTGGCGCTCACCATCGTGGTGCTCTCCCTGGTCGCGCCGCTGCTCTGGATGGTCTCCGCGTCGTTCAAGACCAACGTCGACATCTACGACCCGGGCAAGGCGCTGGCCTTCTCGCCCACCATGGACAACTACGCCAAGGTGCTCCAGCAGGCGAACTACGTCGAGTTCATCGTCAACAGCCTCTGGGTCGCCTTCGCCGCCACGGTGGCCTCGCTGATCCTCGGCGTGCCGGCCGCGTACTCGATGAGCCGGTTCAACATGAAGAAGTCCGCGCTGGTGGTGCTGATGGCCCGGGTCATCCCCGGCGTCTCGCTGCTGGTGCCCTGGTACTACGTCTTCTCCAACCTGAAGATGGTCGGCGGCTTCGGGGTGCTGATCATCAGCCACATGTTCGTCGCGCTGCCGCTGGTGGTCTACATCATGATGGGCTACTTCGACAGCCTGCCCGAGGAACTGGAGGAGGCGGCGCTGGTGGACGGGCTGACCCACGTCGGCGCGTTCCGGCGCATCACCCTGCCGTTGGCGGTGCCGGGCATCGCCACCGCCGGGATCCTGTCCTTCATCTTCTCCTGGAACAACTTCATGTTCGCGCTCGTGCTCTCCGACGCCGACACCAAGACCCTGCCCGTGGCGATCTTCGACTTCGTCGGGTACGCCAGCATCGACTGGGGCGGCCTGATGGCCGCGGCCACCGTGGTCACCGTGCCGATCATGGTGATCGCTCTGTTCGTGCAGAAGTACGTGGTCTCCGGCCTCACCGCCGGCGCGACGAAGGGCTGACCGGCATGACGACCATCGCGCGCGTGGAGACCTTCCTCGTCGCCCCCCGCTGGCTCTTCGTCCGGGTGGAGACCGACTCCGGGATCGTCGGCTGGGGCGAGGCCACCTGCGAGGGGCGCTCCGAGACCGTCCGCACCGCCGTCGACCAGCTCGCGGAGCTGCTGATCGGCCGGGACGCGCTACGCATCGAGGACCACTGGCAGGTGCTGACCAAGGGCTCGTTCTACCGGGGCGGCCCGATCCTGGCCAGTGCCGTGGCGGGCCTCGACCAGGCCCTCTGGGACATCGCCGGCAAGCACTTCGGCGCCCCCGTGCACCAGCTTCTCGGCGGTCCGGTCCGGGACCGGATCCGGGTGTACGGCTGGGTCGGCGGCGACGAGCCCAGCGAGGTCCGCGATCACATCGCCGCCCAGCTCGAGGCCGGGCTCACCGCGGTGAAGATGAACGCCTCCGGCGTGATGAGCCCGGTCGCCTCGGTCGCCGAGCTGGACGGCGTGGTCGCCCGGGTGGCGGCCGCCCGCGAGGTGCTCGGCGACCACCGCGACGTGGCCGTCGACTTCCACGGGCGCTTCACCCTGGCCAACGCCCGCCGGGTGGCGCCGCTGCTGGAGCCGTACCGGCCGCTGTTCCTGGAGGAGCCGGTCGTACCGGAGAACTCGCACCTCATCGGCGAGTTCGTCCGCTCGACGACCACCCCGGTCTCGACCGGGGAGCGGCTCTACAGCCGGCAGGAGTTCCTGCCGGTCTTCCAGGCCGGCATCGCGGTCGCCCAGCCGGACCTCTCGCACGCCGGCGGCATCACCGAGGTCCGCAAGATCGCCACCCTCGCCGAGGTGTACGACGTGCAGCTCGCCCCGCACTGCCCGCTCGGCCCGATCGCCCTCGCGGCCTGCCTCCAGGTCGGCTTCGCCACCCCGAACTACCTGATCCAGGAGCAGAGCATCGGCATCCACTACAACCGTGGCGCCGAGGTGCTCGACTACTGCCTCGACAAGACCCCGCTGACCTTCGTGAACGGATACGTCGAGCGGCTCACCGCACCCGGCCTGGGCATCGAGATCGACGATCAGGCGGTCCGCGCCGCCGACAAGAAGGGACACGCCTGGCGCAGCCCTGTCTGGCGGCACCGGGACGGTTCGTACGCGGAATGGTGACCATGACCCCCGACCGCACCGCCGACGTGAGAAAGGCACCCGCGTGAAGATCATCGCAGCGGACGTCATCGTGACCAGCCCCGACCGCAACTTCGTCACCCTCAAGATCACGACGGACGAGGGGATCACCGGGCTGGGCGACGGCACCCTCAACGGGCGTGAGCTGGCGGTCGCGTCGTACCTGGCCGACCACGTCGTCCCGTTGCTGATCGGGCGGGACCCGCATCGCATCGAGGACACCTGGCAGTTCCTCTACCGCTCGGCGTACTGGCGGCGCGGGCCCGTCACCATGGCCGCCATCGCGGCCGTGGACGTGGCGCTGTGGGACATCAAGGCCAAGGCCGCCGGGATGCCGCTCTACCAGCTGCTCGGCGGCGCCTCCCGGACCGGGATCATGGCGTACGGGCACGCGTCGGGCCGGGACCTGCCGGAGCTGTTCGACTCGATCCGGCGGCACCTGGAGATGGGGTACCGGTCGCTGCGGGTGCAGACCTCCGTACCGGGCATCAACGCCGTGTACGGAGTGGCCGCCCAGCCGAGCGTCGAGGGCAAGCGGTACGACTACGAGCCGGCCCAGCGCACCGCGCTGCCCGCGGAAGAGGACTGGGACACCCGCGCCTACCTGCGTCACCTGCCCGGCGTCTTCGAGGCGGTGCGCAACGAGTTCGGCCCCGAGCTGCCGCTGCTGCACGACGGGCACCACCGGATGACCCCCATCCAGGCCGCCAAGCTCGGCAAGGCCCTCGAGCCGTACGACCTGTTCTGGCTGGAGGACTGCACCCCGGCGGAGAACCAGGAGGCGCTGCGCCTGGTCCGTCAGCACACGACCACCCCGCTGGCCATCGGGGAGATCTTCAACACCGTGTGGGACTACCAGACCCTGATCCGCGAGCAGCTCATCGACTACGTCCGCTCCGCCGTCACCCACACCGGCGGGATCACGGCCATGCGCAAGCTGCTCGACTACGCCGCCCAGTACCAGATCAAGTCCGGCATCCACGGCCCGACCGACATCTCGCCGGTCGGCATGGCCGCCGCCCTGCACCTGGACCTGGCGATCCACAACTTCGGCATCCAGGAGTACATGCAGCACGGCCAGGCGACCAACGAGGTGTTCCGGCAGTCGTTCAGCTTCAGCGACGGCTACCTGCACCCCGGGGAGCTGCCGGGGCTCGGCGTGGATCTCGACGAGGAGGCCGCGGCGCGCTTCCCGTACCAGCCAGCGTACCTGCCGTTCAACCGGCTCAAGGACGGCACCGTCCATGACTGGTGAGCAGCGGCGCACCCGGCACATCGTGGTCATGGGCGTGTCGGGCGCGGGCAAGACGACCGTGGCCCGCAGGATCAGCGAGCTGACCGGGTTGCGGTTCGCCGAGGCGGACGAGTTCCACCCGGAGGCGAACGTGGCGCGGATGCGCGCCGGCATCCCGCTGGACGACGCGGACCGCTGGCCGTGGCTGCGGGACCTGGCCGCCTGGATGGCCGCCCGGCACGCCGAGGGCGTCTCCACGGTGCTGGCGTGCTCGGCGCTCAAGCGCTCCTACCGGGACGTGCTGCGGCAGGGCCCGCCGGAGGTGGAGTTCGTCCTCCTGGACGGGCCCGCGACGCTGATCCGGGACCGGTTGACCCGCCGTACCGACCACTACATGTCGCCCGGCCTGTTCGACTCGCAGCGGGCGATCCTGGAGCACCTCGGCCCTGAGGAGTCCGGGATGGTGCTGGAGGTGGCGCTGTCGCCGGACGAGCTGGCGGCGGCGGTCGCGACCCGGCTCGGCCTGCCGCCGTCACCCACGCGATGCGGTTCGGCGAAGACGCACACGCGCACGCCCACTGTCCCCTCTCCCGGACCACCGCCGACGGCACGCTGAGCCCGGGAGGTCAGGTCCTGGCGGCCCAGGCCGACACTGAGGCCCGGTTGCGTGACGTCCGCAACGGCTGCCTGCCATGAAGAGCGCTTTCTTCAGCGTGGATGGCAGGCTGCCGGCCGCGGTCGGCCAGGGCGAGGTCAAGATCGTGGACGCCGCCGCGGGAACCGTCCCGGGCGAGCTCGTGGCCTTCTTCCCCGACGGCAAGAAGCCGGCTTTCGCCAGCGCCGATCAGCGTCTTCTCGACGCCGTTGGAGGTCAGGATCCGAATACAGGGCAGCTCCAGTCGATCGCTTTCACGGCCGACGGGGCCGACGTCGTCACCCTTGATCTGAACGGCATGGAAGGCCTGCATCCCAGCCCTGCCCTACCGCAAGAGCTGCCCCTGAAGCCCGCCACTTCAGGGTGAAGAGCAGCAGGTCATTACTCCTTCGGTTTGAAGTAGTGCGCGACCATGTAAGCGGTGACCTTCTTGCCGATTTTCGCGCCTTCGACGTCGGCCGTTCGCGTATGGATTCCGCCCCAGATGCGTGCTTCGATGACCTCGGCGAGCGCCTGCGAGAAACTGCGGAAATACCTGGTGGTACCCGAGGCGGCGCTGTATCCGCTGAAGGGGATGTCGTTGCGGCCGAAGAAATACGCCAACGCCGACATGCTGGCCGCTGTGAAGCAGGTATGTCCGGACGTGTAGTCGGGGTGCGGTGGTGTAACGAGCAATGGCGTCCAGTCGGGATCGGCCGCCGTTCCCGGATTTCCGTCGGTGTCGGCCAGGCGGATCGCGGTGACCGGCCGCCAGAAGTTCCACGCTGCCTTCTCGTTGTAGCAAGCGATCGTGGCGTCGGCTTCGGCCAGGTCGACCATCGCGAACATCCGCGCCGTCTGCAACGTGTTCAGTTGCCGCTTCGTCGCCAGCTGGCGCTTGATCTCCCATTCGGCCAGGTGCCGGTCGTGCCACCAGATCGCGGCTTGTGTCTGGTCGGACGTCCTGACCGTGCTGGTCGCCGAGCCGATGGTCTTGACCTCGTTGAAGTCCCGGGCGTACCGGTGACTGGTGAGCGATGGCGGGCCGGACGTGCGGAACATGGAGGCGCTGCGGATAAGGAACGGCTTGAGGTCACCGACCCAGGCTCCGTCGGAGGCGAACGCGGGTGGCGCCGGCCGCCATTGACCGGGCTGGGTGCCCACAGTCCAGGTCTGGTTTCCGAACGCTCCGTCGTTCTGCCGTGCGGCGTTCATCGCAGCGGCCGCCTGAGTGCCCACGGTGATTCCGCGCTGCTTGGCGGTACCGTCGGGGATCACGGCCAGCGCCTCGTCGTACTGCGTCTTCAGCCTCGCTTGCTGTTCCGGGAACAGCGCGTTCAGCACAAGGAAGCCCGCGGTCGCGACGGCCGCGTCCGTCGACTCGGTCCCGTCGGCAGGCGGCGCGATCAGATACGGCTGATAGGGAGTGCCGGCGATCGCGTTTACGGCGTCGTAAACGGCTCCGTGCACCATTGCGAAACTGCGCGCCTGGACCTGTGGTTGCTGGCCGGCGATGTCCCATATCGCCGTCTGGGCGTTTCTGTCCCAGATGATGACGGCATTGGGAGGCTCGTTCGAAGTCGACGCGTTCGCGAACGACGAGCCGAGTCCGATCGGCGACCCGACAGCGATGACTCCGGCGACGGATAAGCTGACGGCCTTGCGCGGGAGGGCGCCTGCCCATCCGGCGGAACGTAATTTGACCATGATGGGAAATTACTCCGACCGCCACCGATCGAGCCAGCGCGCGAACAACTGCCCCATCGGCAACCAGGCCGACGGCACTGAGGCCCGTTCGGCGAAAGCGGCAGCGCGAGGTACGACGACAACCTGAGCGCGACGGATCTCGTCTTTCATCTCACGCATCTGATCGCGAAGCTCGCGCATGTCCCGCCTGAGGACGGCGGCGCAGGCGGGTCTTCTCGAGCCGTTGCCGCAGACCTCGACCTTCTCCCGCCAAGAGGCTGCCAAGAGCCGACTCCTTGCCGACCGGCCGGGTCCGCCACCCGACGTGGCGGACCCGGCCACGGGCAGATCAGGAACCTTCGACGGTGCAGCCGGCCGCCTCAATGGCCGCGCGGACCTGCCCCTCGTCGACGGGGCCGTCAGTAAGGATGCTCACGCGGCCTTCCTCCGGAGCCGCGTCCACTCCCACGACTCCCGGCACCTGAATCAGCTCCAGCTTGACTGCGGCCAGGCAGTGCTCGCACGTCGCCGACGACAGGCCGGTGACGCGGTAGGCGACGAGACTGTACGCAACGGTGATCAAATAGATCCCTCCTTGTTCACGGCGATGGTGCTTCGCCTCACCCAGGGATCGTGCTGCAAGCCCAGTGATTCGTGGAGGGCTAGCAGGCTTCCGAAGTAGGACATGGCGGAAAGTGGACCCCTTTGCCGTCAAAGGGTCAGTTATGTCAATGTTCAGCGTTGGCCCATGGTGAAAGGAGCCCAGTGGACGGGCAGCCGTCTTCCGCGGACGACAGAGTCACTCGATCGCTGTACGCCCGGATGCACCAGCGAGGAGAGTCGCTGCCCGAGGCCGCGGACGAACTCGGCCTGGCGGCGGCGGAGATCGACCGTGCCCGCGACCAGCTCACCCGGCTCGACCTTCTGAACCCGGAAACGCAGACGGCCGCCGACGTAACGGTCACGCTCAAGCGCACCCTGCAGAACACTCACCGGCTGCTGGACGGCCTCGTCGAGCAGCACGTGAGAACGGCAGCACTGGCCAAGCACTACCTCCGCCTGCCCGAGCAGGCGGACAACCACGCGCACATCGAGTTCTTCCCGTGGCTGAATCGCAGCGATCAACTGTCCGAGCGCATCAACGAACTGGCCGAACTGGCCGAGATCGAAGTGCTCGGCATGCACCCGATCGCCGCGTGGACGCGCGAATCCCTGGAGGAAGGGCTCGCCCGCAGCGAGACGACCATGCGCAACGGCGTGCGCATGCGAGCACTGCACGCACAGATCGCCCTGTCGAACCCGCTGATCCGCGAATTCATGGGCCGCTGGCGACGGCTCGACATCGAGGTCCGGGTCGCCCCGGTGATTCCCACGCGGATGCTCATCTACGACCGCCGAACCGCCGTCGTCCAGGCCGACCCCCATGACCCCGAAGCAGGCAGCATCCTCATCCGAGGCGGGAGCCTGGTGAAATCCCTCGCAGCGATCTACGACTACTGCTGGACGACCGCCTCCGAGCCCGACGATGTGCCCCGATCGGCCGACGGCGTCACGCTCACCGAGCAGCAGCGGGCCGTCCTGCGCATGCTGGCCGCCGGCCAGAAGGACTCGGCCATCGCCCGCAGCATGGGCGTCTCCACTCGTACCGTCACCCGTCTGGTGGGTGAGCTCACGGCGATGCTGGGGGCGAGCAGCCGCTTCCAGGCGGGCGTACGAGCGGCACGGCTCGGCCTCCTCGATGTCGGTTGAACAGCGAACGACCTGACGCTTCACTCTGGGCGTGTTCTGGCAGCTTCCTCCCGCAGCCTGCGGTCGGGCAGGAAGAACGCGAATACCAGGGCTGCGAGGGCGACCACGGACGGGCTCGCGAAGATCGGCAGGAACGCGTCCACGGAGGAATGCACCACCCGACCGAGGTCGGACACGGGCAGCCAGCGGACGAGCGCAGGGGTGAGCGAGTCGGTGCCCGTCCCGCCCAGGCTCCTCGGCCGCACAGCCCTCGCCTCTCAGGTGCGGCGTAGCTCGAACGCCCGCACCGCCCCCTCGGCCGTCGGCCGCAGCGCGAACCGGACACCGCCGTCGCCGGGGTATTCCTGCCGGTGGTCGAAGCCACCCTCATAGATCTCCGCCGGGACGCCTTCGGGGAAGGCCTCGCAGTAGGGGACGTACCGGCCGGCCGCCTGCGAATCAACCCGTTGCCGGAGCCTGGCGCACGCGTCGCAGATCGCGGGCCGCCGCCGCGTCACAGCGCCGCCTCGTAGTCCTCGGCCGCCGACTCGCCGGTGTACATGGAGTCGTACTCGACGAGCCCGCCGTCGGACCTCCGCACCAGGACCGGTCCCAGCCCGGCGTACGTGGTGCCGGGGTCGCCCGTCTCGACGAACTCCACCGTGGTGATCGTGAAGAACCACCCGTACGGCCGCTCCACCGTCACCGCGTCGTGCACGACCAGCCCCTCCCCCACCGCGCTCAACTCCTCCGCGATGTACGCGCGCACGATCTGCTCGGCCTCCTCCTCGCCGATCATGATGGTGATCCGTCCTTTCTCAGCGGGTCTGGAAGAAGTCGTACTCGCGGTACTTGCCCTCCATGGGGTGCCGGTCCACGTACACCCGCTGGTGCTGGCCGTCCGCGTAGTAGATGTGGCCGTTGACGTTGAGGACGTTGCACACGTGCCCGATGCCGGAGCCGCTGTAGCCGATCACCACGCCGCGTGATCCCGGCCCCTCGTTCTGCAGAATCTTCGCTACCTTCTTGAGATTGCTGAGCCGCAGGTGCTTCTCGATCGCCCGCCTGCCCATCGTGGTGCGGATGACCGGGACCGGCGCGGCGTTCAGTGGCCCGGCCACGGCCGGCTTGCCGCGCAGGATGTCGTCGATGGCCAGGCTGGTCTCCGGGCAGTTCCTGTTGTGCCCGGTCGGGTTGACCTTGTTGATGATCGCGAGCAGGTCACCGAACCTGATCTCCCTGGAGCCGAGGTCGTCGATGAACTTCCGCAACTCCCCGTACGCCTTCCGCATGGCCTCCTTGTGCTCCTCGCTGAGCGGCTGGGAGGCTTTGTCGTAGTCCTCCACCCGTTGCGGGCGCAGTCCGGCGAGCGGCACCTTGGTCCGGCGCTCGACATTGACCTTGCCGAAGTCGTCGTGGTCGGAGATCGGCGGCTCGTACCCCTTCGTCCCGCTCTGACCGGCGGCACCGGTGCCCTTGAGGTCGTCCGGCTCCAGGTCGAAGTCATAGAGCAGGATCTCGCTGATGAAGCCGATGCCGGTGCTGGTGTCCTCCCTCTCGCGGAAGGCCATCCAGTCGTCCATCTCCGCCGCGCCCTTGAACTTGTACCAAGGCGTCCGGCTGGCGTCGGCCAGGCCGTGACGGCGGACGAACGCCTGGGCGTTGTCGATGGCGTCCTGGAACGCGTCCGCGTCCTGGTTGCGGTCGGCGGCCGTGTACTGGTGGGCGAGATGGTCGGCCTCCCGCATGACGTCTTTCCAGTGGCGCCGGTCGGCCTGGGAGTCGTACAGGTTCTCGGCCTGGTAGGCGGCCTCCTGCGGCTGGCCGCTCTGGCCGCTCCGGCCGCTCTGGCCCGGGGGCCGAGACGTCTGTGCCATTGACTGCTGCTCGCCACTCGGGCCGGCCAGTCCGTTCTGGCGGGCGGCCCAGAGGATGCCGTCGCGTACGTACGGGGAACGCGCCTGGAACGTATCCAGCAACCACTGGGTCCCGTCGCGGCCCCAGGTGTTCGCCATGCGCTGGAGGATCTTGCCTGCCTGGCGTTCGGCGTCCTCGTCCCGATAGCGGGATTCGCTCATCCGCCCGTCCATGGCCCGCAGCGCCCACAGGTCCGGATCCGCTTCCGGGTCGTCGGAGGGACCGCGCCTGCGGGCATAGACCTCTTCGCGGGAGCGCGTCGTCAGCGCGGTGTCCTGTGTCCGGTGTGCCCGCGTGGTCTGCAGCCGATCGATCAGCTCACCGACCGCCCTGGCCAGGGGACGCGGGGTCGCCGAGGCCCTGTACTCGGTGAACGCCTCCGCGATCAGGTCGCGGGGGGTGGTGGCGCCGTACGTGGACAGGCGGGACTCGACGGCGGTCACGGTCTCTTGGTCGTGCACGCCTGTGACGTCGTACGGGCGGCCCAGCGCGGCCGAGACGGTGGCGTTCAGGGCGGTGCGCGCATCGGGGTCGCTGATGATGCGGTCGGCGATGTGCTCCCCCACCTCGTGGTAGAGCACACCGCGCACCGACCCACCGCCCGGCACCGTCCACCCGGTCGCCTCCTCCACCCGCCCGGCCGCCACCTGGTCGGCCATGGCGACAGGGTTCAGGTGGATGCCCCGCTCACCGCCGTCCATGACCGCGTAGGCCACCAGGTCCGGCTGGGTGACAAAGTTCCCGTGCGGGTCCGTGGTGCTGACGGCGCCGAGGGCGCGCGTCAGGTCCGGGTAGTCACGGGCCAGCTCACGTAATGCCTGATCAATGTCACTCGCCGCCTCCGGCCCGATCCCCTCAAGCCTCGGTACGGACGGGGTGCCCGCCCCGCTGAGCGCCACAGCCAACGCCTCTTTGGACGGCACCAACCCCCCGCCCTCGACATCCACCCCGGGCCCTGTCACGTTCGGGGCGCCAGAGGCCGTCGGCACAGAGGCGGCAGCGGCCGGGGCGGTCGGCCCGCCCGCCGCCGTGGCCGGGGTGATGGGCCCGGCCGCGGCCGGGGGCGGGGGGGGGGGGCCGGCCCC
>NZ_JBSGFQ010000204.1:0-14929 GCF_053603495.1 Nonomuraea sp. NPDC004186
AGCGCGAGGTCTTCGCCGTACGCACGTTCAGGGAGGCCAGGGCCGCCGGCCGGGTGGCGCATCCAGGTGTGGCCACCGTCTACGACGTCCTGGAGCGTGAGCTCGCCGGCGACGACGACACGGCGGCCCTGCGCGCCTGGCTCGCGCGGATGGCCGGGCGTTACACGGAGGCCCGGTCAATTCTGCGCACCACGATCAGGAGGCGGCCTCGCGACGATGCCGCCTCCCTGAGGCTGGCCCTGGCCGAGACCACCATCTGGGACGTCGGATGGAGCTGGTCGGAGGCGGCGCTGGAAGCGGCCGTGACCGCCGGGGACCCGGTGCTCCGGGCCGACGCGCTGGCCGTGCACGCCATCGTCTGCCTCGCCCACGGGGAGGTGGAGGCGGCCAGGCGGAGCGCCCGGCAGGCCGCCGAGCTCGCCGATGCTCACCTCGACGCGGCGCTCGCCGTACGGCCGGCGCTCCTGGCGCATCTGGGCTGGGCCGCGACGCATTCGGGGTGGCACACGGAGGCGCTCCGGCACTTCACCCGCGGGCTGGCCATCTGTCACGCCACCAACCAGGCGGCCGACGCCGTCTCCATGCTGGCAGGTCTCTCCGTCGTCCACCTGTGGCTCGGGGAGCCGGCCGCGGCGCTGCACTGGGCGGACCGGGCGGTACGGCTCGGGGAGATCGTGGAGAGCGACGATCTGCGGGCGATGGCACTGGTGCGGCGAGCGGAGGCCGGGCTGGCGGCGGGCGACACGGGGCAGGCACTGGCCGACAGCCGGCTCGCCACCACGCTGTCCGGCCCGGACAGCCCCTGGTGGCGTCTGAGCCGGGTGACGTGGGGCGCGGCGCGCCTCGCTGGCGGCGAGGCCGAGGCGAGCGCGGCCGTCATCATCGATGCGGCGGGTGAGCGGCTCACGGAACTCCCGGTGTGGGCCCGGCCTCACACGGCAGGGTTGCTGGCCCGGACGCAGCGGGGCGCCCGCGGGAAGCGGTGGGCCGAGCTCTCCCGACGGTACGCCGGGCTGCTGCGGCCGCCCGACGTCGATGCGGCGCCGCGGGAGCCGTACCGGCTGAGCCAGCGTGAGTTCGAGATCGCGACTCTCGTCAGCGAGGGGCGGACGAACCGTCAGATAGCCCGCCAGCTGACGGTGAGCCACAAGACGGTGGAGACGCACCTGGCCAGGATCTTCGCCAAGGTGGAGGTCTCCTCGCGAGCCGAGCTCGCCGGCCTGGTCGGCGGGGCTCGCGTCGTGGCCAGGCCGCGCCGGAGCGCGAAGACGTAGAGGGGGGCGGATGCCTCCCGGTCAGGTGACATCCGCCCGCGTCCCCGGCGGAGTGCTCACAGAGCCGGTCCCTGCTCCGGGCGCGCCATCCGGCGCAGCACGTCGATCCTGCGTGAACCGCTTCGGGTGCCCGCGACATACTGCTTGCGATCGACCGCGGTGATGGGGGGAGCGAGCGCCGGCTGCCGCTCGCCGGAGGCCAGCAGCGCCGCCAGACCGGCGACCGTGGGGGATTCGAAGATGCGCAGGAGCGGAAGACGCACCCCGAAGACCTCCGTGATCCGGCTCGCGAGCTGGGAGATCGTCAGAGACTGGCCCCCGATGTCGAAGAGGTTGGTCTCCCGCCCGACGGCCGGGACCTCGAGCACCTCGCACACGATGTCGGCCAGCCGGCGTTCCTCCGCTGTCATGGCCTCCGGCTCCGACGCGGCGGACGTGACGGCCGGACGCGGTAGCGGCGGCAGCGCCTGGCGGTCCACCTTGCCGTTCGCGTTGAGCGGCAAGGCGTCCATCCAGACCAGCCTGCCCGGCACCATGTAGCCGGGCAGCTGGATGCGCAGGTCACGCAGCACGGCTTGTTCGGCCTGGGCTCGATCGGTCCGCTCGGTTGCGGGCACGAGATAGCCAATGAGCACCGAAGCGCGATCACCGCGATGGACGCTCACCACCGAGCGGCTGATGTCGGGATGCCGGTCGAGAACCGACTCGATCTCCTCCAACTCGATCCGCAGGCCGTTCAGCTTCACCTGGTTGTCGAGCCTGCCCAGGTATTCCAATGCGCCGTCGGCCCGCATCCGCACGAGATCGCCGGTGGCGTACATGCGCTTGCCCGCCGACTTCGTGAACGGGTCGGGAACGAACTTGTCCGCGGTGAGCCCGGGCCGCCCGACATAGCCGTGGGCCACTGCGTCACCGCCGATGTGGAGCTCGCCGGGAACTCCGGCGGGGACCCGCGTCAGCAGGTCGTCCAGGACGTAGAGCCGGTTGCCTGACAGTGCGCGTCCGATGTGCGGCGACCGCGCCGTCTCGGCGTCGATGGAGGCCGTGCTCGACCAGATGGTCGTTTCGGTCGGGCCGTACATGTTCCGCACGGGCGAACCGGTCTCCACCAGCCGCCGGGCCAGGTCACCGGAGATCGCCTCGCCGCCAGTGAGGATCGTCAGACCGGGCGAGCCGGTCCATCCGGCGTCCAAGAGCAGCCGCCAGGTCGCCGGTGTGGCCTGGATGTGCGTGAACCCGGTTGCTTCCACCAGGGCCCGGAGCTCCTGGCCGTCCCGGAGGATCGACTCGTGCACGACGTGGTACGTCCCCCCGGACAGAAGCGTGCGGCCCATGTCCTGGACCGAGACGTCGAAAGCGAACCGCGCCACCCCGAGCGTGCGCGTGCCGGAGGACATCGCCAGGACGGGGCCGACGGCGGCGAGGAAGTTGTTCACCGCGCGGTGGGGCACCGCGACGCCTTTGGGGCGGCCGGTCGATCCCGAGGTGTAGATGATGTAGGCCGTGCTCTCGGGGTGGACCGCGGCCCCCGGTGCGGTCTCCGGCTCCGCGGCGAGCACGTCGGCGATTCGCGCTGGGTCCACGTGGACGCGCACGCCTTCCGCAGCGGCGCCGATGAGCACCTCCGCTCGGCTGTCGGCGAGCATGAAGTCGATCCGCTGCCGAGGCAGTCCGGGGTCGATGGGCAGGTAGGTGCCGCCCGACTTGAGCACCGCCAGTATCGCCACGGGCATGTCGGCCGAACGCGGCAGGTGGAGGGCCACCACGTGGCCGGGCCGTACGCCCAGGCCGATGAGGTGGTGGGCGAGCCGGTTCGCGGCCCGGTCGAGCTCGGCGTAGGTCAGCGCGACCCGCCGACCGGGTTCGTGGTGGACGACGGCGAGGGCGTCCGGGGTACGGCGGGCCTGCTCCGCGAACCGGACATGGAGGTGGCCGTCCCTTTCGTACTCGACGGCCGTGTCCGCCCATTCCCGTTCCATGTCCTGGCTCGTCCCCCGGTCGAGCACGCTGAGGGCGCGTGCCGAGGCTCCGGGGTCGTCCGCGATGCCGGTCAGCAGGGCGGCGAACTGGCGGGCCATCCGATCGGCGCTCGCCTCGTCGAACAGGTCGGCGTTGTAGACCAGCTCGCCGGCCAGCATTCCGCCCAGCTCGGCCATCTGCAGCGTGAGGTCCACCTGCGCACCGGTTCTGGGCAGCTCGACGGTCTCCAGCACGGCGTCGCCGAACGTGCCACGGACGCCGGGGTGATTCACGGCCATGGCAGCCACGGGCCCCTCGCCCTGGGCCGTCCGCTGCAGCGCGAACATCACCTGGATGAGCGGTGACCTGCTGAGATCGCCGCTGGCCCGCAGCTTGTCCGCCAGTACCACGAAAGGCAGGTCGGCGTGACGCAACGCGTCGCGGCTGGTGTCGTGCAGCCGCCGTATCAGGGCCGAGACCGGCTCCTCCGCGGCCAGGCGGCAGCGGATGGGGACGATGTTGATGCAGCTGCCCACGATGTCGGCGCTGCCAGGGCGGCCACGGCCGTGCACGGGGGAGCCGATGAGGAAATCGCTGCGGCCCGAGTAACGCCAGACGAGCGTCGCGTACGCGGCCAACAACACCGAATACAGGGTGGCGTCGTACTGCTCGGCCACCCTGCGCAGGCGGTCGGTGGTCTCGGGATCCACGGTGAAACTGCACGCGCCGCCGCGGAAGCGCTGCGCGGGAGGCCGGACGCGATCGGCGGCCAGGTCGATCGAGTACGGCACGCCGTCAAGCGCGGTGCGCCAGAAGGCCAGAGACTCCGCGCCCCGGTCGCCGGAGACCAGGACCTCCTCCTCCGCGACGACAGAGACGAACCCCGGCACCGCGGCAGGGCTCGGCAGCAGTCCCCGATACCTGCCGGTGAGCTCACGCAGGATCAGCTCCAGCGACCACAGGTCCGCCACCAGATGATGGACGGCGAAGACGAGCCGGTGGCGGTCGGGAGCCGATCGCAGCACGGTCAGCCGGACGAGCGGGCCGTCCTGCGGATCGAGCGGTGTCTGCGCCGCCGTGGCCGACAGCTCGGCCAGGCGCCCGGCGTCGGCGACGTCCTCGACGTGGACGAGCGGCGGAAGGTCGGCGTGCACACGCTGGACCACCTTTCCTCCGACGGAGGGGAACGTGGTCCGCAGCGCGGAGTGGCGGGCCACCGTGGCCTCCAGGCATCGGCGCAGCAACCCCACGTCCAACGCGCCCCGCACGTCCAAGGCGGCGCTGAGCAGGTAGGCGGTGTTGCCGGGAGCGAGCTCGTGCAGGAAGTGCATGCCGCGCTGCTGGCAGGAGAGGGCATAGTCGCCGGGCTGATCCTGGACCGGCGGCCGGTGCGTGACCGGCGCGCGTTCGGCCAGCCCGCTGACCAGTTCGGCGATGCTGACGGGCAGCAGGTCCTCAGCGGAGATCTCCCGCTCCAGCCGCGCGCTGATGCGGTGCGCCAGCGTGACGGCGTCGAGCGAGTCGAGACCCAGCTCGAGCAGTGGCCTGGTCACCGGCACCTCGGCGGCGTCTGTGCCGAGCACGGAGGCCGCCTCCGCGGTCAGGACGTCCGTGAGCTCGTCCTGAGCCGGCATGACGGCCGGCTTCGCGGGGGCCGGGCCGTCGGTCAGGCTGAACAGGGCGGGCAGGCCGCCGTCCAGGAACGCCTGCCGGCAGGCATGGCGGGCGATCTTCCCGCTGGAGGTCCGAGGTAGCCCGCCCGCCCGGAGCAGCACCACGGTCGCCGGCCGTACCTCGTGGTGAGCGGCCACCGCCGCCCGGATGTTCTCGGCGATCCCGGCCAGGTCCGCGCCAGTGTGCTCGCGGCGCATCTCCTGGAGCACCACGAGGCTCTCGCCATCGGCCTCCACGGTGAAGGCGGCCGCGCCGTGCGGCCACAGCTCGGGTCCGCAGTCCTCCACGGTCGCCTCGATGTCCTGGGGGTAGTGGTTCCGGCCGCGGATGATGATCAGATCCTTCGACCGGCCCGTCACGTACAGCTCGCCGTCGCGCCGAAAGCCCAGGTCCCCGGTACGCAGGTACGAGCCCTCCCGGCCGGCGAGCCGGGCGCCGAAGACGGAGGCCGGCTGCGGCGGCCGCCCCCAGTAGCCGCCGGCCACGCTGGCGCCCGCGATCCAGATCTCGCCGACGGTACCGTCCGGCCGCACGCCGCCGCCGTCGGGGTCGACGATCTCCAGCCGCACCGACTCCGGGATCCGGCCGCAGCTCACGGTCTCCGTTCCCTGATCACGGCTGGTGCGTGCCGGGCCGGCCGTGACGATCAGCGCCGACTCGGCCAGGCCGTAACAGGCCAGCAGCGCCGACTCACGCAGCCCGGCCCCGGAGAACGCGTCGGCGAATCGGCGCAGCGTCCGGGGACGGATGGGTTCGGCGCCGTTGAAGGCGACCTGCCAGCAGGACAGGTCGAGGGTAGCGCGCTGCTCCGGCGTGATCCGGTCGACGCACATGTCGAAGGCGAAGTTGGGTCCGCCGCTCACCGTGGCCCGGTAGTCGCTGATCGCCCGCAGCCAGCGGTACGGGTCACGGGCGAAGGAGGCCGGCGAGAGCAGCAGGGTGGAGCCGCCGCAGGAGACGGTGCCGAGCACCGAGCCGATGAGGCCCATGTCGTGGTAGAGCGGCAGCCACGACACGGCGCGGGTCTCGCGGGACAGGCCGAACAGCTCCTTGATGAGTGCCGTGTTGGCGAGCAGGTTCGCGTGGGAGAGCATGACGCCGCGAGGAGCCGCGGTGGAACCCGAGGTGTACTGCAGGAAGGCCAGGTCGTCGGCGCGCAGCGGCGGAGGCGTCCACGACGGCCCCGGGGCGCGGGTGTCGGTGGCGATCAACCGTGGCGATCCGGTCCCTGGCAGGTCGTGACGCTTGCCGAGACGTTCCTTCAGGGCTTCGGTGGTCAGCGCGGTCTGCGCGCCGCAGTCCTGGACGATCCGCATGAAGCGCTCCAGCGCGCGGGCCTGACGGCCGGGCGGATAGGCGGGGACCGCGATCGTCCCGGCGTACAGGCAGCCGAAGAACGCCTCGACGTAGTCCAGACCGAAGGGATACAGCAGCATCGCGGTCTGACCGGACAGTCCCTGCTCCACCAGGTGAGCCGCGATCGCGGTGGCACGCAGGTGCAGGTCGCGATAGGTCAGCTCCACCGTGCCCCGGTCGTCGTCCGGCAGGTAGGAGAAGACGACCTTGTCGGGGGTGTGTCCGGCTGCCTCCCCGAGGACATCACGCCACGTACCTGAATCCAACACCTTTGCTCGACCTCCGATCAGGCACCTGCGCGACCTTCCACGTTCTTGGCCCGACACCTTCGCACCTCCGGCGGACCGGCGTGATCGGGAGTTTCCCCGACTGCCGGAGTCGGCCGGCGGCTCGGACGATGGCCGCGTGACTACCGTCGAAATGGTCGGGACCCGTGGCGACTTCGGCAGGCTGTGGCTCGGCAACGCGATCACCGAGTTCGGGTCGCAGGTGACGATGACCGCGCTGCCGCTCATCGCCGTGGGCGTGCTCCACGCCTCGGGCCTGGAAATGGGCCTGCTGCAGGCCTTCTACACCCTGCCCTTCCTGGTGTTGGCACTGCCTGCCGGGGTCTGGCTGGATCGCAGGACGCGCCGCCCGGTGATGATCACCATGGATCTCGCGCGCGGTGCTCTGGTGGTCACGATCCCGGTCGCCGCCTGGCTGGACGCGCTGACCTGGCCGCACCTGTACGTGGTCGCGCTGGCGGGCGGCTCGTTGACCCTGCTCTCCCAGATTGCCGCGGCGGCCTACCTGCCGACCCTGGTCTCGGCGGAGGAGCTTCCCGTCGCACACAGCAGGCTCAACGCCAATCTAGCGGTGAGCGGTACCTGCGGTCCCGGCCTGACCGGCGTGCTGGCTGGTGTGGTCGGCGCGGCGACCACCCTGGTGCTCGACTCGGCCACCTACCTGACATCGGCCCTCCTGCTCTCCACCCAGACGCACCGGGAGGCGGCGCCGCGCCGCCCGGAACACCGGGACCTGTGGCGCGAGGTACGCGAAGGCTGGAGCGCCGTGTACGGCAACGCCCCAGTACGCTGCCTGGCCCTGCACGCCGCGGTCTACTCCGGCGCACTCCAGATCGCGATGATCGCCTCCGTGTTCTACCTGCTCGGCGACCTCCGGCTGAGCACCGGCTGGTATGGCCTGGTCGTGGCGGCCGGCGGGGTGGGTGGCATCGTGGGCACCCTCCTCGCGCCCCGTCTGGTCGAGGCGTGGGGTTACGGGCGGGCGCTGCCGGCCGGGCTGCTGCCGGCCACGGCCCCGTTCCTCCTGGTCCCCGCCGCCGAGACGGCCACCGCGACCGCCGCGCTCAGCGGGGCGGCGTTCTTCCTGGTGGGCGCGGGCAGCTGCGTCGTCGGCACCACGGCGATGACCCTGCGCCACGTGGTGACCCCGCGCCCACTGCACGCGCGGATGAACGCCAGCTACCGGCTGCTGCCACTGGCGGCGACCCCTGCGGGAGCGCTGGTCGCCGGGGTTCTCGTGGACCTGATCGGTGCCCGGGTCACCCTCTGGGGCTGCTCGGCGCTGCTGCTGGCCTCAGTCCTTCCCGCTCTTGCCAGGCCCGTGCGAACGCTGCGCCACGTGGCCGGCGACTGATACCTAAGGGGTTGCACCGTGACTGTCCGGACCATGCCGGATCTGGGTGACGATCGTTTCTACGCCACGACAGACCCCACCGCCCTGTGGCGTGAACTCGTCGACGCCGACGCCGTGGTCTGGACCGAGACCGGCCCGGGGCACAACGGGTTCTGGTCGGTGTTCTCCCACCGCGCCTGTGCCGAGGTCCTGGCCGGTGATGCGCCCTTCACCTCCGAGTATGGGATGTTCATCGGCTTCGACCGCCAGAACCCCGACTCGGGCGGCGGCCGGATGATCGTGGTCAGTGAGGGGGATTGGCACGGACGGCTACGCGGGGCCATCAACTCCCACCTCACGCGCGCCATGTCCGGCCCGCTGGCGGCGGTGGTCGAGGCGGAGCTGCGCGACTTCGTCGGCAGGGCGCGTGCGGAGGACGTGACCGACGTCGCGGCGCACTTCGCCTCGTCGCTGCCGAACACCGTGGTCTGCGAGGTGCTCGGAGTCCCGGACGAGGACCGCGAGCGGCTCAGGAGCCTGACCGGATACGCCGTGGGAGCGCCCGACGACCCCGCGAGGATGTCGCCGTCCACGGCGCATCTCGAGATCATGGTCTACTTCTCCGAGCTCATCAGGGACCGGCTGCGCAGGCCCCGCGCGGACCTGGTGAGCCACTTGCTGCACGATGCCGGGCTGGCTCCCGACGACGTGCTGGTCAACTGCGACAACATCTTCGCCGCGGGCAATGCGACGACCCAGTTCTCGGTCGCCGGCGCCTTCCACGCGCTGGCCACGGCGCCGCAGGCGCTGGAGTTGGTGCGCGGCGACCAGAAGGCCGTCCGGCTCGCGGTCGAGGAAGTGCTCAGATGGACGACCCCCGGCCCCCACGTGCTGCGCGTGGCCGTCGGCGACGTGGAGATCAACGGGCAGCGCATCGCCCGGGACAGCCCCGTCGTAACGTGGCTGGCCGCGGCCAACCGGGATCCCCGGGTCTTCCCCGACCCCGACCGCTTCGACGTGCGCAGGCACCCGAACAGGCATCTGTCCTTCGGATTCGGGCCGCACTACTGCGTCGGCGCGGCACTGGCCCGCATGGAACTCCGCATGCTCATGGAGGTCCTGGGGACGGAGGTACGCCGGGTGCGGCTGGCCGGGGAACCGCGGCGCCTGCGGGCGAACAAGGTCAACGGCTACCGCCGCCTGCCGGTCCGCTTCGAGTGGCGATGACCATCCCTGACGACGGAAAGAGACGCTGATGTTCAGGTCCATGATGGTCCCCGCCCGGGTCCGCTGGATTACGGCAGGCGTGGCCTGCATGGCACCCGCGATCTTCGTGCTGCTCGGCGTCCTGATGGTCATGCCGCCGGCACCCAGGGACGCGAGCGCGCCGGCGGAGGCGTTCTCGGCCGGGCGGGCCATGACCCACCTAGAACGGATCGCGCGGCATCCGCGCCCGACCGGCTCCCCCTACGCCGCGGAGGTCCGCGCGTACCTCGTGGCCGAGCTGGCCAGGCTGGGCTTTCAGACCGAAGTGCAGGACACCTTCGGATACAGGGAGAAGGAGCCGACGCACTTCCACGGCGCCCGGGTGCACAACGTCCTGGGCCGGCTCAAGGGCACCGGCGACGGGCAGGCGATCATGCTGGCTGCCCACTACGACAGCGTGGGCGCCGGTCCCGGGGCCAACGACGACGGCGTGGCCGTCGCCTCACTGCTGGAGGCGGTCCGTGCGCTCAAGGCCGACGGGCCCCGGCGCAACGACGTCATCGTGCTCTTCAGCGACGCCGAGGAGTTCGATCTGATCGGCTCCCAGGCTTTCATGGACAGGCACCCCTGGGCACGTGACGTCAGGCTGGCGCTCAACTTCGAGGCACGCGGCAACAGCGGTCCCTCCGTCATGTTCCAGTCCAGCGGCGCGAACAGCGATCTGATCGCGGCCCTGGGCGCCTCGGGCGCACCGGTCGGCAACTCGCTCAGCCAGGCGATTTACGCGATCATGCCGCACTACACCGACTTCGACGTCATCAGCGGCAAGGGCGTGCGAGGGATGAACTTCGCCTACGTCGGCGGCCTGATGTACTACCACACGACGATCGACTCGCTGGAGAACGTCCAACCGACCAGCCTCCAGCACCATGGGGAGTACGCCCTGGGGATCACCCGGTACTTCATCAACCGGGACCTCACCGGCGCTCAGGCGATCGACGTCGTCTACTTCAACCTGCCCGGCATCGGCCTGGTCGCCTACCCGCGCTGGCTGACGGCCCCGCTGGGCGGGTTCGCCCTGCTGCTGGCCGGCGCGGTCGTGGTGACGGGACTGCGCCGCCGACTGCTGGCGCCCAGACGACTGCTGCTGGCCACGCCACTCGTACTGGGCGGAGTGGTGCTGGGCGGCGCGGCGCCGTGGGCGGCATGGGAGGCCGTCCGCGCGCTCTACCCCGGCTATGAGCGCATCCCGAACGGCGACGTCTACAACAGCGGACTCTACCTCGCCGCCTTCGGCGCCATCGCCGTCACCGTGGTGGCGTTGTGGTTGCGCCGGGCGCAGCGCTGGGTGGGCCGGAAGAACCTGGTGGCGGGCGCCATGCTGTGGTGGAGCGTGCTGCTGGTGGTCGTACTGGCGGTGCTTCCGGAGGCCGGCTACCTGTTCACCTGGCCGTTGATCGCCGGGGCGGGAGCGGCGCTGCATCTGACCGTGCGGCGGGCGGCGACCTCGCCGCTGCGCCGGGTGATCTGCTACCTTCCCGCAGCCGCGATCAGCGTCCTTCTTTTCGCCCCGGTTGCTTACCTGTCGTTCCTGATCGCCGGTCCGGAGTACGCCGGGGCGGTCTTCGCGCTGGTGACGAGTCTCGTCGTGCTCGCTGTGCCGTATCTGAGGGTGGCCGTTCCCGTACGAGCCCGCCGGGTCCCCCTGATCTCCGCAGGTGTGGCGGCGGTGCTGCTGGTCGTCGCGGTGACCATGGGTGACTTCACCGCGGACAAGCCGGTGCCGAACAACTTCTTCTACCTGCTGGACGCCGACACGCGCCAGGCCCGCTGGGGCACGCTCGACGAGCCGCCGATGGCGTGGACCGAGAAGTTCGCCCACGCTCACGACGAGGATGGGAGGCTCCCTGAGTTCTTCCGCAAGTCCTACCCCTTCCGGCTCGGTCCCGCGCCGTTGGCGAACCTGCCGGGGCCAGAGGTCAAAGTGCTCTCCAACGTGGTGAACCAGGGCGTCAGGACCGTACGTCTCAACGTCAGGTCCGTACGGAACGCGCCCATCCTCGAGATCGTCAGCCATTCCCAGGCGGTCGTCTCCTCGGCCGTGGTCAACGGGACCCGGCTGGCCAACGCCCAGGACCGTGACCCGGACGGATACAAGTGGAGCCTGCACTTCATCGCGCCGCCGAAGGAGGGCCTTGACCTGACACTGGAGATCAAGTCGGCGGCGCCCTTCGACCTGCGGGTGTTCGACCGTAGTTTCAGCATCATGGAGATCCCCGAGCTCAAGGGACTGGTGCAGCGGCCGGAAGGGACGATGCCCGGCAACGACGACGGCGACTTCGTCGCCACCAGCCGGGGCGTCACGATCAGCTAGCGAGGTGGCCCTGCGTTCCGCCGGCTGGGGGACGGCGGAACACGCAGAGTCATGCCCGGACCCCGGCTCGTCACGCGAGCTGCGCGTCGGGACCGTCGTCGGCGAGCCAGCCCGCCCGCGCGGCCAGAACGCCGGCCTGGAAACGGCTCTTGGCGTTGAGACGCGCCATCAACTCGGCGGTCAGGCGGCGTTCGGTACGTAATGAGATTCCGAGCTTGCGGGCGCAGACCTCGTCGGTGTTGCCATCGGCCATGAGCCTGAGCAGGGATAGTTCCTGGCGGCTGAGCTTGTCGGGCTGGTGTTGACGGGCGGCGCCGAGCGGGGTGGCCTCCTCCCAGAATTTCTCGAACAGCGCGCACAAAGCGGCGGTCACGCTGCTCTGGCGCAGAACCATGGCCCCCATGGCGGTGTCGTCAACCTGCACGGGAAGCATCGCCAGCCGCCGATCAAAGATGATCATCCGGAGCGGGACCACGGGAACGGTGCGGATCGCCGCGCCTTCACCGATGAGCCAGTTGGCGTAGGCGAGAGTTGCGGGGTCGTTCGCCAGGCTCTCCAAGTAGATCGAGCGCATCCGCACCCCGCGGGCCAGGACCGCCTGATCCTGGGGTCTGCTGGCCTCCATGTTCTCCTTGGTCTGGGGGCCGCCGTCGACGAACGCCATCACGTCAGAGACGCATTTACGCCCCATGACCTCGATGTGCGTCCGGATGTCGTCGAGACCTAGGACGTACTTGATCTCACTCCGTCCGGACAGTCCATTACGCCCGCTGTATTCCGCAATCAGGTTGTTCATCGCCGCGCGGCCGGCGGCAATCGCCTGCTGACGCTCAAGTAGATCGGCCTCGCGGCTGGCAAGCAGCGAGTTGAGGCTGATCTCGGGATCCACCAGATGTATTTGGCCCGGCCGCTCCCACGACGGCTGCACCAGCCCCAGCCGGGTGAGCTCGCCGAGGACATCGTGCACGTGCCCGGGTGGCATCTGCATGTGGTCGGCGAGCTTGTCCGCCTGCAGTTCGGGTTCGCGCAGGATGACGCGATATACGGACTCGGCGTCGACGCTGAGGCCCAGCGTGGCGAAAAATCCTCGTGTCATAGGTTCACTATGGCCAAGAAACCTCGAATGCGCGGGCTGGCACGAGACCTGTTGCGGGGCCAATGCCGTTTAGACAGCAATCGATCTTGATCTTTGCTGGTGGCCGACGGTGGGGGCAAGAGCGTGACGGCCGGTGGGCCCGCGCACCGGATGCTCTCGTCAGAGGGGCATCGTTCACGATAGCTGCTCCTGCGAGGATGTTTGACTACTCATGGGTTGGAACGGTGGCGACGGTGAGGGTTCGGGTTCCGTCGGTGCGCGACTTGGTGGAGGGCCTGGCTTCAGGAGGCGTCGGGTGGCCAAGAGGGAAAGGTCGCGGTCGGTGACGGAGCGGCGCACGATGTGGACGGTGCCCAGGAACTTGATCCGGTCGGGGTCGATTCCGGCCGTGGTGGCGGCGGTGCCAAGGCCGGGTCGTCGGTCGGGCGAAGCTGAACGGGCGAGTGGAGCAATGCCCGGCGGAGGTCTTGCAGGATGCGCAGGCCGTGGGTGACACCCACCGCATCCGGGACGCAACTGGCACCAAGGTGCCAGGGCAGCATAATGACAGCCGAAATCGGTGACACGCCTACGATGGCTGTCCGAAACTACTTTCGTGCCGAATTTTCGTGACATGTGATACGAGGAGTCATCTTTAGATGAAGAGAGCAATTCTGTTGGCCGTGGTCGCCGCAGTCGTCGGTGTGGCACCCGGGGCCGTCCTGGCGGGTGCGAACCAGCCGGGCGCGGACGAGCCTCGCGCGGTCGCCCTGCCGCCCGTCGATTGCTTGCCGGGTGTAGAGTGTGACCCGATCAACCTCGGCTGGCAGGACGAGCTCTGACCTTGATGTTCTGACGGCACCATGATCGGCCGGTCGCGCCTGTCTGGACCGTTTCCTGCCAGGCCAGCCTCCCGGCCGGTTCGTGGGTCGCTCAGCAGGCCCGCAATCTTCGTCGGATCTGATCGATGCCGAGTGGGCGGTTCCTGGTCCCGGCCTCAGCGACCATATCCTTCGTCAGGATGAGGAAACGGAACAACCGTGCACGCTCGCCGAGATCGATCAGTAGCCCCGACGGTCTCAGCCGCCTTGACCGTCTGGGAGTCCCCCCATCCCGCTGGTCGCCGCGCACGCCGCCGACGGCCTACCGCTGCTCGGCGTCGTGGCCGCTGGCCAGGTGCCCGGCGTGGAACAGGTCAAGGAGCACATTGCCCAGATCGAGGCCGCCCGGGAATGCCTCGCGCACGCGAGGGCCAACATTGACATCCTGCCCGACATGTCGGCGCCTGCACACAGTCCTTGGGGACGATCGAGCCTCCTCGCCCAGGCAAGGGTGGACGCGCATCGGGCGAATAGCGTGAATCTCCCCCCGAGACCAGGGTTGTCACCCTGGACGTGACGGACCGGCAACCGGAACCCGATCGTACGGAACTTCCGTGACCTCTTCCCCGCGCTCTCCGGGTGAGCTGGAGCATCGCGCGGACGAAGATCTCCGATGGCAGGATCTCCAGGATGACAATCTCTGACACCTTCGGTCGTATATGGCGCACCAGTGTCCTGTTGCAGAGCGCCCGGTGGACGGGAGGGCACCTGGCACGCTTGGCGGGGCCCGCCCTCATCGCGTCGTTACCGCCGGCCATCGTGGTGTACCTGGCGGCCATACCGCTGGTCGGGGATGCGGGCGGCCTGGTCAACGGGCAGTTCGCGCTGCTGTCCACGCTCCCCGGGCCGTTGGTGGGCTGGACGGTCGCGATGGCGGTCGTCTCGATGCTCGCGCACGCCGTGGTGCTGCCCGCGACGGTACTGATGGCGGCGGGGCTGATGCTCGACCGCTCGGTGTCACCGTCCGTCGCGCTGCGAACCGCGTTGCGGCGCGCGCCCGCCACGCTCGCGGCCGGTGCGATCATGCTGCTCGGATGGGCGGCGATCGTGGCCGCCGGGCTGGGCGCGGCGTGGGTGACTGCTCAGCTCTGGCTGTCGGTCCTGGTCATGGTGGGACTTGTGGTGCTCGCGGCGCCGTTCCTGCTGGCAGTGCCGGCCGTGATCCTGGAAGGGCGTTCGGGATGGCGGGCACTCGGCCGCGGCTGGCGCCTGGCCGGTGACCGACTGATGAATGCCGCGGTCACGCTGCTCGTGGCCGTGCTGGGGGTGCCCGCGCTGGCCTGGCAGGGACTGGAGCGGCTCATGCCGCTGTTGCCCGACTCGATCGTGGCGGCCGTCACGGGTGTGGGGTACGGCGTGGTGGGCGTGCTGGCCACTGTCTTCCAGGGGGTCGTGCTGGCCAGGGTGTTCCTGTTCCTGCCGTACGAGAGCGGGGGGAAGAGGGTGTCCGAGGAGGTCCTGCGCCTGCTCCCCGACGGACCGCCCGTTCCCGCCAGGCCCGTCCGGGTGG
>NZ_JBSGFQ010000205.1:0-14690 GCF_053603495.1 Nonomuraea sp. NPDC004186
CGCGACGCCGCCGTCCGGGAGGATGATCTTGGCGGAGCCGTACGCGAGGTCGAGCTCGATGTCCACCACCGGGTGGGTGATGACGGCCTCGGAGACGAACGGTGGCGGGCCCAGGTGGCACGCGTGAGCGGACGATGCATCACCGCCACCGCCGGCACGGACCTCGTCGACCTGGCCGACCGGCTGCACGACGCCGGCCGGCAGAGCTCGGCGCTCAGGGAGGTGGCCGTCGATGGGCGTTGACGCCACCGCCACGCGGGACAATCGTGCGGCCGGCGCCCTGCTGGGGCTGGCCGCAGGCGACGCCGCGGGCCTTCCCGCCCAGTTCCACCGCAGGGCCGGCTCGGCCTGGGCCCGGGCCGCCGGTTGGCGGCTCTCGGCCGCGCTGGACGAACAGCGGGTCTCGCGCCCGTTGCTGCCGTTCACCCTCGGGATCGGGGACGACATCCCGCTGTCCCCCACGGACGACGCCGAGACCGCGGCCATGGCCGCGCTGGTGCTCCTCGAGGCGCCGGGCCACGACTCGGCCGCGCTCTTCGCCGAATGGCGCAAGCGGATGTCGTCCGACGTATGGACCGGCGTCGCCGAGCGCTCCGCGATCATCAACAGCGCCAGGGGCCTGACGCCGCCCGCCACCGGCAACGACAACCCGATGCACTACTCCGACAGCGCCGTTCCCGCCGGAGTGCCGATCGGCCTCTACTACGCCGGCGACCCGGCCGGGGCCGCCGAGGTCGCGCGACGCTATGCCGAGATCACCCACGCCGAGGACGGGGTCTGGGCCGCTCAGGCGATGGCCGTCGCCATCGCGTCGCTGGTCGGCGGCGCCTCCCTCCGCGACGCGTTGCGTGAGGCGGCGGGCGCCTTCCCCGAGAACAGCTGGACCGCCCGCAATCTCGCCAGGGCGGTCGGCGTCCGAGAGTCGGCGCGTACGGCCTTCGACGCCGTCCCCGGCCTGGTCGAGCGGCTCAGCCCGGCCGTGTACAGCCACGGGGGAGTGGCCGCCGAGACCCTGCCCACGGCCTTCGTCCTGGCCGAACTGGCCGACGGCGACCTCGCCACGGCCCTCGGCTCGGCCGCGCTGGTCGCCCGGCAGTCCGACAGCATGCCGGCCATGGTGGGCGCGCTGTGCGGCGCGGCGTCGGGGGCCGCCGCCGTCCCCGACGCCTGGCGCCGGCATGTCGATGAGATCGCGGGGGTCCTGATCCCCGACCTGAAGGGGCTCAGCCTCACGGCTCTTGCGGGTCGCCTGCTGGCCGCGTCCGAGTCGGACGTCAACGAGCCCGGCTGACCCGAACGTTCGGTCCTCGTCCGGGGCGATGAGGCATGGCCCATGACGCCCGGCATGAGCACCGTCGTCGGCATGGCGCGCAGTCCGGCCGCGGACCGCAGGTGGACGACGAGGGGCGGGAACATCCCCCTCGTCGTCCTGACGGCGGCAGATCGACCGCGCCCCGGTTTCGGCGCCGGGATCGACGGGGCGCACGGCGTTCGCCGCAGATCATGGGGCGACACGGGACCCGGGTTAAAAGCGGGTGACATTTCGCATCACGTGCCGGAATGTTGGACGGGGGCGATGAGTTTTGTCGGTGGTGTAGGTCAGTCTGTGTATGACCACGACTACTCGTGAGACCCAAGGCTGGAATGCCGGCCGTGACGACGCTATTTCCGACAACTCTGATAGAGGTACCGTGCCCAGCCCACAGCTCGACTCACCCGCCAAGTCCGCGGCCGCCGGTTCGGGCCGCACCCCGGCCGTGATCCGGCTGCTTGTGCTCGCCACGTTCGTGGTCATCCTCAATGAGACGATCATGATCAACGCGATCCCGCGGTTGATGGAGGCGCTGCGCATCACCGAGCAGACCGCGCAGTGGCTCTCGACCGCCTTCATGCTGACCATGGCCGCGGTCATCCCGATCACCGGCTGGTTCCTGCAGCGGGTGTCCACCCGCAGCGCCTACACGGTGGCGATGGCGTTGTTCCTGATCGGCACGGCGTTGGCCGCCGTCGCGCCGACGTTCGAGGTGCTGCTGGGCGCGCGCATCATCCAGGCGTCCGGGACGGCCGTGATGATGCCGCTGCTGATGACCACGCTGATGCAGGTGGTGCCCGAGGAAGACCGGGGCAAGGTCATGGGCAACGTCACCCTGGCCATCTCGGTCGCGCCCGCGATGGGCCCGGCGATCTCGGGGGTGATCCTGCAGTTCGGGTCCTGGCGCCTGCTGTTCGCCGTGGTGTTCCCCATCGCCGCCCTGATCGCCTGGAGCGGCCTGAAGCGGCTCAAGAACATCGGCGAGCCTAAGCTCAGCACCATCGACTGGTTCAGCGTGGTGACCGCCGCGGCGGGCTTCGGCAGCCTGGTCTACGGGCTCAGCCAGTTCGAGGGCGGTGACGTCCGGCTTGCCGCCGGGATCGTGGCGGCCGGGCTGGTCACCATCGCCGTCTTCGTCTTCCGCCAGCTGTCGTTGCAGAAGCGCGACGTGCCGCTGATGGACCTGCGCACCCTGCGCCACCGCACCTACACCGTCGCGCTGATCCTGATGTCGGTGTCCTTCATGGCGATGCTCGGCTCGATGATCCTGCTGCCGCTCTACCTGCAGAGCGTCCGCGGGCTCAGCGCCCTGGAGACCGGGCTCCTCGTGATGCCGGGCGGCCTGGCGATGGGCCTGCTCGGTCCGACCGTCGGCCGCCTGTTCGACCAGTTCGGCGGCCGGGTGCTGGTCATCCCCGGCGCGATCGGCATCATGCTCTCGCTCGCCGGCTTCACCCAGGTCACGATGACCATGCCGTACTGGCAGATCCTCGGCCTGCACGCGCTGCTGATGGTGAGCCTGGCCGCGACCTTCACCCCGGTGTTCACCCTCGGGCTCGGCGCGGTTCCCCCGCACCTCTACTCCCACGGCAGCTCGATCCTGAGTACCCTCCAGCAGGTCTCGGCGGCCCTCGGCACCGCGCTCGTCATCACCGTGATGAGCGCGCGCGCCGACGCCCTGAAAGCCGAGGGGGTCGCCGAGGCGCTCGCCAACCTCGACGGCATGCGACTGGCGTTCATCCTCGGCGCGGTGCTGTCCGTGGCCGTGGTCATCACCGCCCTGCTCCTTCCCGCCCGGGCGGAACACGCCGTCGAACTGGAGGAAGCCGGTTGATGACGCCGCAACCGGCCCGGCATGACCTGGTCAGGAGGCCGTTTACCGCGACCGACGTCCGATGAGCACGTAACCCGACCCGCCGCAGGGTCGGGTTACGTGCTCCGGGGTGGCGTGTCCTCGACCCCGGCGCCGCCCTTTGAGATGTGAGTCGGCGTGCCTGGCCGATCGTCACCGGCTGCTCCGTGCCGAGAGAGTAGTGCCGTCCACGGATTATGAGCGGTGGCCGAGGCGGTGGGAGAGTGTGGCGGCGCCGGTGCGGACGAGGTCGGTCCACTGCTCTCGGCGCTCGTCGGTCCAGCGGACGGTCGGCACCGAGACGCTCATCGCGGCCACCATGCGGCCACTGTGATCGAGCACGCCGACGGCGACGCAGGCGACCGCTTCGTTGGACTCGCAGTTGTCGTAGGCCACGCCTGCCTGCCGGATCTCCGCCAGTTGTGTGCGGAGCGCGGCGGGTGTGGTGATGCTGTTCGGGGTCATCGGCTGGAGGGGCCGGTCGGGCGGGTAGCGCGTATCGAGTGCGTCCGGGGCCAGGGCGGACAGCAGCATCTTCCCGACCGCGGTGCAGTGCGCCGGGAGCCGGCGGCCGACCGCGGAGACCATGCGTACCGAATGGGTGCTGTCCACCTTGGCGATGTACACCACCTCGGCTCCGTCCAGTATCGCCACGTGCACGCTCTCGTCGCAGGCGGCGGCCACCTCGGTGGCCGCCGCCTGAGCCTGTCTGGCCAGGTCGAGGCGGTCGGCGAAGAGCCCGCCGAGCTCGAAGAGCTTCATGCCCAGCTGATACCGGATCGGGGCGCTCGGCTCGGCGACCAGGTAGCCGCGGTCGACCAGGGTGTTGACCAGCTCGTGGACGGTGGTCCGGGGCAGGTCGAGCCGGGCGGTGATGTCGGAGGCGGCCAGCGCGTCCTCGGCGAGGAACAGCTCGAGGATGTCGAGCGCTCGGTTGACCGCCGGAACCGTCCGGGCCATCGCTGTCTCCTGCTGGTCGGGGGGCGCGGCATGTCCATCGGCCGGCATTGACGACCGCGAGCCGGAATCGTTAGCCTCCGCATGTCGATATACCGAACCTTGTTCGAGATTTCGAACAATACGGGACTGGGAGCGCGATGTCCACCACCCATGAGCTGCTCGTTCGTCTTGGGGTGCCCGCTGACGACGGGTCCACGCCTCCGCCGTCTCCCGGCCGGTTCCCCGACGGGGCCCAATACCGCGTCGAGATCCCCAGCGTGGAGGGGCCGGCCAGCCTCGCCGCTGTCCTGCGCGAGGCACAACGGCTGGACGTCCCGGTCACCCGGGTCTCGCAGGGCAGCGGGGTGGGCCTGCTCACGGACGGCGAGATCACCGACATGGTCGGCATGGCCGCCGACGCCGGGGTGGAGCTGTCGTTGTTCGCCCGGCCGTGTGCCGGCTGGGACACCTCCGCGATGAGCCGCGCGCCCGCCGGGGGTGGCCTGGCGCCGGCGGTGCGCGGGCAGGACCAGCTGGTCGCGGTGGTGGACGAGATCCGCCGGGCCGCTGAGCTGGGCGTGCGCAGCGTTCTGATCGCCGACGTGGGTGTGCTCTCGGTGTTCGGCCGGCTGCGTGAGAGTGGGGAACTGCCCGCGGAGATGCAGGCCAAGATCTCGGTGATGCTCCCGATCGCGAACCCGGCCACCGCCAAGGTGATCGCCGGGCTCGGGGCGGACACGCTCAATCTGCCGACCGACCTGACACTCGCGCAGATCCGCGCCATCCGCGGTGCGGTCACCCAGCCGCTGGACATCTATGTCGAGTCGCCGGACAACCTGGGCGGTTTCGTCCGACACTACGAGCTGCCCCGGCTGGTGGAGCTGGCGGCGCCGGTGTATGCGAAGTTCGGCCTGCGCAATGCCCCGGACATCTACCCGTCGGGCAGCCACCTGGAGTCCACGTCGGTGGCGCTGTCGATCGAGCGGGTCCGCCGCGCCAGGCTGGGGCTGGACCTGCTGGCGCGGGCCGGTTCCGAGGCCGTGTGCTCCGTCGCCGGCGCGGCCGGACTGGCCCTGCCGGTCACCGGCTGACGTCGGGCGGGCCATGCCCGGCGGGGGTGGGCGGGCCATGCCCGGCCGGCCCCGCCGGTCAGCGGCTGATGCCGGGTGGGGCGGACCTGGGAGGTCGTGCCCCACCCGGATCGGTCAGCGCCCGCCGTCGACGTTGTAGCGGTACGCGTCCAGCGCGGGCAGCGCCCTGCCGGTGAAGTCGAACAGGGTCGTGTTGCTGACGAAGTTCGGCTCGCCGACCTCCCAGCCGACCCCGGGCGCCGGGATCATGACCGGGTCCCAGTAGAGATCGCCGATCACGGCGCCGTCGGGCACGCTCTTGAGCGCGGCGAACAGCTCATAAAGGAAGTCGCGCTGCCCGGCGGGAGTCTCCCCGTAGGGCACGGGACCGTTGTCGTGGAGCTGGCCTTCGAGGCCCTCGTGGGTGACCGGGTTCCAGTTGATGCCGGTCTCCATCACCATGATCTTCTTGTTGAACTCCCGGCTGATGGTGTCGAAGAACTGGACGACGGTGGGGATGTCACGGCGGGTCCAGAAGGGGTAGTAGGACGAGCCGATGAGGTCGTACGGGACGCCGAGCCGGTTGAGCAGGCCGAAGAACCAGCGGTACTCGTCGTAGTCGCCGGCATCGGTGATGTGGATGATGACCTGCGTGTCCGGCGACACCTCCTTGGTGGCGCGGTAGCCCGCCTTGAGGAACCGGGCCAGCGCCGGCGCCCCGTCGGCGGTGTAGGAGTAGCCGTAGGGGAAGAGCAGCCCGCCCTGCATCTCGTTGCCGAGCGAGACGAAGGCCGGCGGCGTCCCCTGGGCGGCCATGCGCTGGAGGAAGTACCTGGTGTAGTCGTAGACGTGGCTCTCCAGCTTGTCGACGGCCTGGTCGCGGGGCAGGTCCGTGACGTCGCGCCAGTCCTTGGGGATGTCCTGGATCTCGCCGTTCGTCCAGTAGTCGCTGTAGTGGAACGTCAGCTGGATCCGCATCCCGTACCGCGTGGCGCGCCGGGCGAGGTCGAGGATGTCCTCCTCGTCCTGGTAGCCCTCGGGTAGATAGTGGCCGGGATACCCGACCCGCGGGTGATCGGGGCCGGTGTCGTTGTAGAGGCGCAGGCGGACGATGTCCGTCCCGTTCTCCGCCATGATCTTCAGCGGGTCCTCGCGGCGGCCGCGCCCGTCGTAGTACCGGCCGCCGCTGTCCTCCACCCAGTTGAGCATCGTGATGTCGCCGCCGGCGAGGAAGTCGTACGGCGCTCCGGCGGTCAGCCGCACGTCGTCGAGCCGGGTCCAGCCGCCTTGGGGAGCCTCGGTGCGCAGGCCGATGGTGAGCCGGCCGTGCCGGACCTCGATGCCGCGGACGGTGACGACCGTCCAGGCGGACGACACCGGCACCGCGGTGCGGGCCTGGCCTCCACCGGCCGGCTCGGCGAACAGGTAATTGGCGCGCTGCCCGCCGCCGCTCTGGGCGTAGGCGGTGAGGGTGTAGTGCCCGTCGGGCACGCGCACGGTCTGGGTGGTGGTGACCGTGTAAGCCCGCGTGCCGTTGTGCTGCAACGCGAACGCGCCGGTCCTGGCGGGCCGGGCGATCGTCGCCGCGCCGCGGGTGCCCGCCGCGCGCCAGCCCGGTAACCCGGCCGGCCCGGTGGGAGGGGTCTCGAAGCCGGAGTTGCGGATCTCGGGGGAGGGCGCCGCCTGGGCGACGGCCGGCGCCACGGGCCCGAGCAGGCTGAGGACCAGTCCGGCCGCCAGGCCTGCGCGGACACTCCAACTGGCCATGGGCATCAGGGCTCCTTCGGAACGGGGGGTGAGGGCCCAGTGTGGCTCCCGTGTTTCAGGAGTGTCAACGGATTAATAATATTTTTCAATATAAAAGTATGCTTGTTGAAGGGTATGGTCGCCACCGTCGGCCGGACCTCGCCGGCGGCCTGAAGGTGATCGTCGGCACCCCGACGTACGCCGGCCGCCACCCCGGTGTGATCGGTTTCCAGGTGGACAACGAGATCGGCGTGCACCAGATCGCCGATCCGCACGTCGTCCAGCGGTTCCGGGAGCACGTGACGGAGGCGCTCGGCGCCGGTATGCGTGAGCAGCGCCAGCCGGCGGAGGTGCCGGAGGCCGCCGAGGACGGCGGCACGCTGCGGCTGGGCCCGTGGGAGAGCCGGGTCATCGTGAGGTAGCCCGCGCGACGCGGAGCGGCGCGGGCTCAGCGCGGGCGGTTCCGGTACGCGGTAGGCGCGAGCCCGTGGACGCTCGCGAACTTGCGGGAGAAGTACAGGGCGTCGTCGTACCCGGCCTCGCGGGCGACGGCCTTGACCGCGAGGCCGGAGTGGTCCAGCAGCTCCCGTGCGCGCGCCATGCGGAGCTGCGTCTGGTACTTCAGCGGAGAGACCCCGAGCTGCTCCCGGAAGAGGGCGCCGAGCTGGGACGTGCTCAGGCCGACCATCGCCGCCAGCGAGTCCACGGAGGTGCGCTGGGGCGTGGTCGCGCGCAGGTGCTCGACGGCGCGTTCGACCGGGCTGAGCGAGGTTCCGAGGGGACGGCGGCCGGTGGCGACGACCTGGGCGAGCGCGTTCCACGCCGCGCCGGCGGCCCGTACGAGGCCGCCCGTGGTCCCGGCGTCCAGGCCGTCGATCACCTGGGAGATGAGACTGGCGACGGGTGCGGGATCCCGGAGATGCGTGACGATCCCACCGGCCGCCGCCAGTCCGGCGCTGACGAGGTCGGCGGCGTCGGCGCCCACGGCGTGGAACCACCACAGGGTCCAGGGGTCGGTGTCCGAGGCCCCGTACTCGTGGGCCATTCCGGCGGGCAGGAGGACCGCGTCGCCCCGCTGAACGGCGAAACGTCCATCGCCCGTCTCGACCCATCCCGAACCGTCGGTGCAGACCAGCAGGATGTGCTGTCCGGCGCCGCCGGGCCGGGCCGCTCCATGCCGCGCGGCGCGGAGAAAGATCCCGGTATCGGTGACAAGGAGCCGGTTCGTCACGGGCCGGCCGAGCGCCCTGCGCACCGTGGGCCGGGGGACGACCAGCATCCGTCCGCCGGCGAACCCCTCAGGCAGCGTCGTTTCGTCCATATGAGGCAGTGAAACGCCCATCGGCTCGCCGGGTCAACCAGCCATACGATCGCCCACGCCCCTCTCGAAGGAGAACAATGAACAGCAAGGCCCGCACCGTGCGCGTCTCCCCGCAGCCCCCGCCCCGCCGGGGACACCTCCCGCTGGGGGACGACACGAGGACGTCGGACCGGATCGAGGTCACGAGCCGGTGGCTCGAACGCGGCGGCAAGCCCTGGTTCCCGGTGACCGGGGAGATCCACTACTCCCGCATCCCGCGCGAGCGGTGGAACGAGGTCCTCGGGCACGCGCGCGCCGGCGGACTGGACACGGTGGCGACGTACGTGCTCTGGCAGGCGCACGAGCCCGAGCTCGGCCGGTTCCGGTGGGACGGCAACCTCGACCTGCGGGCGTTCATCGAGCTCGCCGCACGCCACGGCCTGGACGTCGTCGTCCGGATGGGCCCGTGGGCACACGGCGAGGCGCGCCGCGGCGGATTCCCGGACTGGCTCGTCGAACGCGGGCTCAAGACCCGCACCAACGATCCCGCCTACCTGGAGCTGGTCCGCGCGCTCTATGCACAGACGATCAGCCAGTTGGCCAGCCTCACCCACGCCGAGGGCGGGCCCGTGGTGGGCGCCCAGATGGACAACGAGCTGTACGACCAGCCGCAGCATCTCGCCATGCTCAGACGCATCGCCGAGGACCTGGGACTGCGGGTGCCCCTGTGGACCGCGACGGGCTGGGGCGGCGCCCTGGTGCCCGAGACGCTGCTCCCGCTCTACAGCGCCTACTCCGACGGATTCTGGGAGGACTCCCAGACGGAGTGGCCCCGGTTCGCGGCCCACCATTTCCGCTACAGCGAGGTCCGTGACGATCTGACGGTGGGCGCGGACCTGCGCGAGGCGCTCGACGGCATCGTGCTCGACCCCGACGCGGTCCCGCTCAAGGACGACGCCGCGACCCCCTTCGCCACCTGCGAGATCGGCGGCGGCATGCACGTCGCCTACCACCGGCGCCCGCTGGTCACGGCCCAGGACGTCGCCGCGCTCGCCCTGGCCAAGATCGGGAGCGGGTCGATCTGGCAGGGCTACTACATGTACGCCGGCGGCACCCAGCGGGTCGGACCGCACGGCACCGAGCAGGAGTCCCACGCCACGGGCTACCCCAACGACGTGCCGACCCTGAGCTACGACTTCCACGCCCCGATCGGGGAGCACGGCCAGATCCGCCCGCACCACCACCTGCTGCGCCGCCTGCACCTCTGGCTGGCCGGAGAGGGCGCCCGGCTCGCGCCGATGAGCGTCAGCGTGGGCGGCGGCAGCGACGACCCGGGCGAGCTGCGATGGGCCGTCCGTTCGGACGGGCACAGCGGCTACCTCTTCCTGACCACGTACCAGCCGCCCAAGCGGCCGCTCGACGCGCAGAAGGACGTCCAGGTCACGGTGTCGTTCGAGGACGCCGACGTCACCGTTCCGACCAGGCCGCTCGACCTTCCCGCCGGGGTGTCCCTGGTGTGGCCGCTGCGCTACCCGCTCGCCCCGGGGCTCGTCCTGCGCAGCGCCACCGCGCAACTCGTCACCCGGATCACCGACGAGGACGGCGACCTGGTCGTCCTGTCCGCGACCGACGGCGTCCCGGTGGAGCTCGTCCTCGACGGCGATGTCCGGGTCGAGGGGGCCCGGCCCGTCGGCGACACGACGGTGGTGGACGTCGCCGAGCCCGGGACGGAGTGCGTCGTCGACCTGCCCGGCGCGCGCGTCCTCGTCCTCGACGAGGCGAGCGCGAACCGCCTGTACCGGCTGGAGGTCGCGGGCCGCGAGCGGCTGGTGCTGTCCGACGCGCCGGTGTACGCCCTCGACGGCGCCCTGGTGATCCAGTCGGAGGCCGAGCGGTGCGCCGTGGCCCTGCTGCCCGCGCCCGCCCGGCTGACGGCCGACGGCGGCGAGCTCGACGGCCCACGTGGAGAGGGGCTGTGGCGCACCTGGTCGGTGCACGTCTCCGGCGCAGGGGCCCGAACGGTCGCCGCCGACCTGCACCCGAACGCCCCCGCGCCCCCCGACCCGGTGCGCGGCGGGCCAATGGACCGGCTCGGCGCGCCGGCCGACTACTCCGGCGCGGCGCACGTGCGCCTGGACGTGCCGCGTGACGTGTTCGACGGCGCCGACCGCGTGCTGTTGCGGGTGACCTGGACCGGCGACGCCGGCCGCGCGTACGTGGGCGACCGGCTCGTCAGCGACCACTTCTGGCACGGGCGCACCTGGGACATCGACCTCACGCCGTGGCGTGACGACGTCGCCGGACAGGGGGTGCGGCTCGAACTGCTGCCGTGGCGTCGCGACACCGGCGTGTGGGTCGACCCGGCCGTACGGAACGTTCCCGACGGCATCGCCGTCGCCTCCGCGGAGGTCGTGCGGGTGGGCCGCGTCACCTTGCACCTCTAAAAATCGTATCAATGCAAAAAATAGTAGTATTGATTCATTGACACCGGCACCGGCCGCCGAGCATGCTGCTCGACACGCCCCCTGAGGCGAATCCCCCATCCTCGAAGGAGTTCCAGATGACCGACGTATCGCGTCGCGTGTTCCTACGTCGGAGCGGAGCGGTCGGTGGCGGCCTGCTGGCAGCGGGTGTGCTGGCCGCCTGTGGCGGTGAGAGCGGCGGCGGCTCGGCGTCCGTGTCCTCGGGCAAGGTCGAGCTCAACCTGTGGACGCACGACCCGGGCTACCTGAAGACCTTCACCGAGCAGGCCAAGCGCCTCACGGAGGCCCCGGGCGGCCGGTACGACTACACGATGAAGTTCACCAACGCCGACAGCGAGGCGCTGGTGACCCGCATGATCTCGACCGGTGCGGCGGGCCGGGGGACGCCCGACATGATCGGCATCGTGATCAGCGTCTTCCCGCGCGTCATGTCCGGCGGCATCGGCAAGCAGCTCTTCGCCCCGCTGGACGACCTGGCCGCGCCGGTCAGGGACGACCTGCTGCGCAGCGCCCCCTACTCGATCGACGGCACCCTGTACGCGCTGGAGTCCGACACCTGCCTCAGCGTCCTGTACTACCGCGAGGACGAGTGGAAGAAGAACAAGATCCCCGCGGACATCGCCACCTGGGAGGAGCTCGCCGAGGTCGGCGCGAAGCTGCACGAGAAGACCGGCCAGTCGCTCGGCATGGTCTCCACCGGCGACAACACCTCCATCACCAACCAGTTCCTCCAGCTCCTGCTCCAGCGGGGCGGCGGCTACTACGACGAGGGCGGCAACCTCGTCCTCGACTCGCCCGAGGCCGTCGAGGTGCTGGAGTTCATGGCCAAGGGCGTGCAGAGCGGCTTCCTGATCGCGCTGCCCGACCCGTACGGCGCCCCGAACACCGCGGCGCTGAAGAACGGCAAGCTCATCGCGACCGTCATGCCCAACTGGTACAACGTCTACGGCCTCCAGGCGAACGTGCCCGAGCAGAAGGGCAAGTGGAAGATCCGCAACCTGCCGAAGTTCGCGGGCGGCGGCCACATCGCCTCGGCCATGGGCGGCACCGGCTTCGCCGTCCTCAAGGACAAGCCGGGCACCGCCGCCGCACTGGAGCTGCTGAAGCAGACCTACCTCACCCCCGAGGGCCAGCTCCTCCGCTTCCAGATGGGCGGCTTCCTGCCCACCCTCAAGTCGCTCTACAAGGACCAGAAGCTGCTGAGCACCGAGGACGCCTACCTCGGCCAGCGCGTGTTCGACGTCTACACCCCCGCCGCCGCCGACAGCCCGACCTTCTACCAGAACGAGAAGCTCAACACGCTGATCGAGGCGCTGGGCGGGCCGATGCTGGAGACCCTCCAGGGCAAGAAACCCGCCGCCCAGACGATCAAGGAGGCGGCTGCCGCGTACAAGAAGAACGGCGGATGAGCGTGACCGAGGTCCGTGTCTCCCGTGTCTCCCGGAGGCGGATGACGACGCCGCCGCTCACCGCCCACCTCCGGGGGCCCGGCGCCGCACCCTACGTCTTCGTCCTGCCGTTCTACGTCCTGTACGGACTGTTCCTGGTCGTGCCGATCGGGATCGGCGGCTACCTCAGCCTCACCGAGTGGGCGGGCCTCGGCACGCCCCAGTGGGTCGGGCCGGCCAACTACGAGCGGCTGCTGTCGGACGGCAGCTTCCGCACCGCCGTGGGCAACACCGTGATCTACGTGGCCTTCTCGGTGGGCGTGGTCGTCCCGGCCGCGCTGCTGGTCGCCCAGGCGCTCAACACCCGGGGGCTGAAGGGCCGGGACTTCTTCCGGCTGACGTTCTTCATGCCGGTGGTGCTGTCGCCGATCATCATCGCGCTGGTCTTCACCCTGCTCTACGACCGCGAGTACGGCCTGCTCAACGCCGCCCTGCGCGGGTTCTTCGGCTGGGGCGGCATCGACTGGCTGGGCGAGCCGAGCTGGGCCAAGGTCAGTGTGATGCTGCTGGTCCTGTGGCGCTGGACCGGCTACCTGACGATCTTCTTCCTGGCCGGGCTGAAGAACATCCCGCGCGAGTTCTACGAGGCCGCCGAGATCGACGGCGCCGGACGGGTGCGCACCTTCTTCAGCGTCACCGTGCCGATGCTCAGGCCGGTCACCGCGTTCGTCGCGGTGACGGTGCTGGTCGGCACGGCGCAGATCCTGGAGGAACCCATGCTGCTCACCAAGGGCGGCCCCGGCGAGGCGACGCTGTCGGTGGCGATGTTCATCTACCGCGAGGCGTTCACCCGCCAGCAGCTCGGCTACGCCGCGGCGGCCGGGGTGGTCATGTTCCTGCTCGTCTTCGTGCTCGGGCGGGCCGCCAACGCGGTGTACGGCGTGGGGAGGGAGCGATGAAGGCCGCCCCGCGCTCCCGCCGCGGCCTGGTCCACGTCTTCCTGGCCATGCTGGTGGTGCTGTTCGCGGTGCCGCTGCTGTGGGCGCTGAGCTCGTCGTTCAAGCCGCGCGGCGACATCTTCGCCTATCCGCCGCAGCCGCTGCCGATCCCGTTCACCTGGGAGAACTACACCCGGCTGCTGGAGACCCAGCCGTTCTGGGGCTGGTTCCTGACCAGCACGGTCGTCGCGGTGGTCTCCACGGCGGTGTCGGTGTTCGTCTGCGCGCTGGCCGGGTTCGCCTTCGCGAAGTACCGCTTCCCGGGCAAGAAGTTCCTGTTCAACGTCATGTTCAGCTCACTGGCGGTGCCGTTCGCGGTGATCGTGGTGCCGCTGTTCATCATGTTGATCAAGGCCGGGGTCACGAACGTCTACTTCACCCTGATCGTGCCCTGGCTGGCCCCGGCGTTCGGCATCTTCATGATGCGGCAGTACGTCGAGCAGTCGGTGCCCGACTCGATCCTGGAGTCCGCCCGGCTCGACGGGGCCTCCGAGTTCGGCCTGTTCCTGCGGATCGTGCTCCCGCTGCTGCGCCCGGCGCTCGGCGCGCTGGCCGTGTGGAGCTTCCTGAACAGCTACAACAGCTTCTTCTGGCCGCTCATCGTGGTCTCCGACCCGGCCCAGTACACCCTTCCCCTCGGTATCCAGGCGCTCTACGGCGCCGAGAGCCGCCAGGTCGACATGGTGCTCGCCGGCTCGGTCCTGGCGGCCATCCCGAGCCTGATCATGTTCCTGCTGCTGCGCAAGCAGCTGCTCGACGGACTGACGGCGGGGGCCGTCAAGTCCTAGGAGATCCCTGTGACCCCTTCCCGCCTGACCATCACCCTCTGGGACTTCACCTGGTACACGCGCACCGGGCCCGGCGAGCCGTTCGCCGACCTGGACGCGGCCTTCGCCGAGGCCGTGGCGCGCGGGTACAACACGGTGCGGATCTGCGCGATGCCGTACCTGCTGTTCGGCTCCGGCCTGGACACCACGGCGCTGACCTTCAGCCCCTTCGGCGGCTACGGCGGGCGCACCCGCTGGTACGACGTCCGCGAGCGCACCACGCTCGACGGGCGCCACCACCTGCTGGCGCTGTTCGAGGCGGCCCGGCGGCACGACTGCCACGTGATCGTCTCCAGCTGGGAGTTCCAGCAGAGCTCGGTCTTCCTGGACGATCCCTCCTGGTACGAGGCGCTGCGTGCCGTACCGCCCGCCGACCGGGCGTCGGCGCTGGCCACGGCGCTGGCCGACCTGGTGGACTTCCTCGACGCGCACGGCCTGGCCGACCGGATCGCGTTCGTCGAGCTGCACAACGAGATCCAGTCGACCTGGCTCAACGAGGTGGTCGAGCCGGATCAGCCGAAGGTGCTCGGGCTGCGGCCCTACCTGGAGGCGGCGATCGACGCCTTCAAGGCCCGCCGCCCCGAGCCGGTCACCGCCAACTACGCCCGGGTGCCGGTCGGCGAGATGCGCGGCCTGCCGCGCAACGCCGACGTCGGGGTGTTCCACCCCTATGTCTACGGCGTGCTCGACGAGCTGATCGACACCTTCGCCCTGCGGGACCCACCCAGGCGCTGCTCGCCAAGAAGGGCACCGGGGCGACGTCGCTGGCCGACGT
>NZ_JBSGFQ010000206.1:0-14684 GCF_053603495.1 Nonomuraea sp. NPDC004186
CCGTGATCGCCCACGATGACGTCCGACGCCACGAGCGCGGCCTGCCAGCCCTGCTGCGGCGGGAGCACCAGCAGGCCGCCGTCGCGGGCGTCGGCAGGAGCTGAACGCCATCACCCGCTTCCAGGCGGGGCTGGCGGCCCGGGAGCGCGGCTGGATCTAGACCCGGGCATCACGCGTCCGGACGGGTCAGGGTGAAGACCGACGCCCGCGACTGCGGGTAGAAGCCGGCCGGCAGCGGGCCTGCCTCCCGCCACCCGAGCCTGCGGTAGAGGCCGGCGGCGGGCGCGCCGGGGTCGGTGATGAGCCAGGCGGAGGGCCGGCCGGCGGTCATCCCGTCGAGCAGCCGCGCGCCGATCCCCTGGCCCTGGTGGCCGGGGTGGACGAAGAGCTCGACGACCTCGAAGGCGCCGCGGGTCAGCGCGGTCGCCGCGGGCAGGCCGAAGGCCGTGACGAGGGCGTCATAGACGCGGTTGCCGCTCAGCTCGTCCGGGGTCGGCCAGCCGTAGCAGACGCCGGTGAGCCGGTCGGCGTCATCGGTCGTGGTCAGCGCGCTGAAACCCGGTTTGGCGGCGCCTGCGGCGAGCTTGGCGGGGTAGCGGCCGAGCTGCTCGGGAGTCTCCGACCACGGCGGGGCGGCGTAGCAACGCTGGTAGAGGTCGATGATCTGGGCGGATATCGCGGTGATGCCAGGTCCGTCGTGATGCATACGCGAAGCCTAATTGCGAGTAGTTCGCAACAGCAATAGGCATGCATTCTGTCACCGGGCCGCGCACACGTCCTGGTACGGCACGTCCTGGAGGTACCGGTCCCATTCGGCGCGCGTGAGCGTGCGACCCGCCCGCGCGCACACCTTCCCGATCATCAGCGCGTCGCCGACGGGCACCTCGCGCACGGCCCCGGCCTCCAGGCCGTCCTGCATGCCGACGTACAGGACGTTCCCGTCGGCGCCGAAGGCCATGGACGAGGGGGCGAACTCCCCGACCCGGTACGAGCTGCCGAGCCGGCGCCTGGACCGGACGTCCCAGAGCTCGAGCACGCCCTCGTCGGTGGACGTGGCGAGGGTCCTGCCGTCCGGCGAGAAGACGATGACGTCGCTGGCGCCGGCGGCGCGGGGCAGGACGGGACGCAGCGGGGTCGGGCCCTTGACGTCCCACAGCCCGATCCGGTGGGTGGCGGACTCCTGGACGGCCAGGAGCCCGTCACGGCTGACGGCCAGCGTGCCGGCGTCGCCGAGCCCGGAGCCGACGGCCTTGCCGGTCATCACGTCGACGAGCCTGCCGTCCCCCGAGACGAACACCTGCCGTCCCGGAAGGAAGGGGCCGATGCTCAGCCGGGTCTTGTACGCGGCCACCGCGCGGCCGTCGGCGGCGTCCAGCACGACCACGCTCATCAACGGACTCTCGCCCAGCAGGAGGGTGATGGCGATCCTGCGCCCGTCGGGGGTGAAGTTGACGTACGCCGGCTGGTAGTCGCCTTCCCCCACCCGCTTGGACCAGAGTTTCCTCCTGCTCGCCAGGTCCCACAGGGTGATCGTGCGGTCCATGCCGGCGACGGCCAGCCTGGTGCCGGCGTCGTCCATGCCCAGGATGGACCCTTCCTCCCCGACACGCAGGCGGCCCGCCTCCTTACGCGTCCGCAGGTCGAACACGCTCAGCTCGGCGCCGTTCGTCCAGGACACCGCCCAGTGGGCGTCGCGGCTGAGCGTCGGGGTGTCGGGCACGGCGACGGACGGGGTGCGCGGCACGAGGTCCACGCTGATGACGGTGTCGTCGACGAGGTAGCGCAGCGTCCTGCCGTCGGGGTCGAAGCGGACGTCTCCGAACTCGCCCTCGGCGCGGTAGCGCAGGACGGTCCGCTGGTCGCTGATCCGCATGACCTCCAGGTCGCGACCGTAGAAGCCGGCGATGTAGCGCCCGTCGGCGCTGAACCGGAGCCGTCCGGAGTCGTGGCAGATCCCGCAGTTCAGCGTTTCCTTCAGCTTGTGCGGGCGCCCGGTGACGGCGTCCACGAGGACGATGTCGCCCGCGACGTCGGAGCAGGCCAGGGTCTTTCCGTCCGCGCTGTAGGCCGCCAGGACGTGGTTCCTCACGCAGGCGGGGAAGGGGCGCTCGGTGGTCCAGCCGGGCAGGCCGATCTGGTCGAACCGGTAGCCGGGCAGCAGCAGGTGTCTCCCCGTCGGATCCACGAGCGGCGCGGGGGTCTGCGCCATCGTCCGGTCCGCGTAGACCAGCCGGCCGAACTGCTTCCCGGTGGTCACGTCGATGAGGAAGGGGACGTCGTCGGCCATGGTGACGACGAGCGTCGTCTCGTGCTCGCCGAACACGACGCCGTAGCCGCCGTTCCCGGTCGGCTCGAGAGATCTGCGCACCAGCGTCCTGCCGGTCTTCAGGTCCCAGACGCCGAGCTCGTCCGAGGTGGTCTGGGCGAGCAGGCGCCCGCTGCGGCTGAGCGCGGGGCCCTGGATGATCGTCCCGCGCAGGGTCATGCCGGGCCAGCTCGCCGTCCGCCTGCCGGTGCGCACGTCGTAGACGTTGACGCCGCCCTCGCTGAAGCTGACCAGCGTGCGCCCGTCGCGGCTCAGCGTCCGCCGGCCCATGCCCTTGACCGGGGGGTCGCGGAAGGCGGCCGTCTCCAGTTGCTGGAGCGAGCCCATCAGGCTGGAGCGGGCCTCCGGCTGCGGCGAGACCCGGTACGCGGCCACGCTGAGCAGCATCGCGAGGCCCGGATCGGCGGTGCGCATGCGGTCGGACTCGGCCGCCACCTGCTTGGCGGTCAGGATGTCGAGCCGCTCGACGGCCTGCCGGCGCTGCCACACGGCCAGCCCGCCCGCCACCAGCGCCACCGCCAGCAGCCCGGCCAGCGCCGACGTGACCAGCGTCCTGCGCCGGCTGCGCCTCCTGGTCAGCTCGGTGCCCGCACGCAGGAAATCGCGCTCGAACGGGGTCAGCGTCAGGTGCCTGCGGCCGGTCGCCGCCCAGCTCAGCGCCTGCTCCAGGCGGCTGCCCTGCAGCACGTCGCCGTCGCGCCGGCCGTGCTCCTCCCAGTGCCGCGCCGCCGCGTTGATCTCGTCCAGCATCGCCAGCCCGGCGCGCTCGGCCTCCATCCACGTCCGCAGGCGCGGCCAGGCCCGCACCAGGCCGGGACGCGCCAGCGCCACCGACCCGTCCCTGGTGGTGACCACGTACGAGAACGCCTCCAGGATCCGCTGGACGGCCGCCGCCTCGTGGTCCGGCCGGCCGCCGAACAGCTCCTCGTGGCCGGCCCGCCGCAGCGTCTCCTGGCCCTCGGCGTTCACCGCCACCAGCCGCAGGAACACCTCGGCCGCCAGGTCGCGCGCCTCCGGGCCGAGCGAGCCGTAGGCGTCCTCGGCGATCGCGCCCAGCGCGGGGTCGTCCCGGTCGGGCGCCCGCATCCCCCCGGCGCGGCGGCTGCCGGCCGCCAGCAGCCCGCCCACGTCGGACCCGTCGCCGCTGACCAGCGCCAGCAGCAGGTCGCGGGCGGACGGCCGGGCCCGCGGATCCTTCTCCAGCGCGGCCTCGATCAGCGTGGCCAGCCCCGGGGGCAGCGCGCTCACGTCGGGGTGGTGCGTCAGCACGCGGTGCATGACGCCGCCCAGGTTCTCGCCGCCGAAGGCGTCCTGCCCGGTGGCCGCGAACACCATGATCGCGCCCCACGCGAAGACGTCGGCCGCCGTCCCCGCCCGCTGCCCGGTCAGCACCTCGGGCGCCATGTAACCGGGCGTTCCGGCCAGCTCGCCGGTCCTGGTCAGCGACATCTCCACCGTCCTGGCGATGCCGAAGTCGATCACGCGCGGCCCGTCCGGGCCGAGCAGCACGTTGTCCGGCTTCAGGTCGCGGTGGACGACGCCCGCCTCGTGGATCGCGGTGAGCGCCGTGGCCACCGCCGTCGCCAGCCGGTGCAGGTCGTCGCCGGTGAAGCGCCGCCCCTCCCGCACGGCCTCGCGCAGGCTCGGGCCCGGCACGTACTCCGAGACCAGGTACGGTTTGCCGCCGTCGAGATCGGCCGCCAGCAGCCGGGCGGTGCAGAACGAGGCCACCCGCTCCGCCGCGGCCGCCTCCTTGGCGAAGCGCCCGCGATCGCCCGCCGCGTGCAGCACCTTCACCGCCACCCGCCGCCCGTCGGGGTCGTAGGCGTCGTAGACGACCCCCTGACCTCCCGCGCCGAGCCGCCCGGCCAGCCAGTAGTCCCCGATCTGCTGCGGATCCCCCGCGATCAGCGCCTCCACGGCGGGTTAGATGCCCCCGGATCCGCCAAAGTTGCGGTGAGCACGCGGGGAGTTCCGGTCGGTGTCCGGTCTGCGCGTATCGTCGGTCCGGTGAGCTTGATGTGGGTCGCCGACGCCGTACCGGCACTGGCCGCGGTCTCGTTCGCGGCCTCCACGTCGTTCCGTCCGCGGCTCAGGTCGCGCCTGCCCGAGCTGACGCTCCTGGCCGCGGCCGTCTCCGTGGCCGTCACGCTCGCCCACGTCATGGGCGCGGTGGAGGCGGCGCCGGGCGCCGACGCGCTGGGAATGGCCGAAGGGCTGGCGCTCGCGGCGCTGGCCGGCCTGGTCGTCCGGTACGCGCCGCCCCGGCGGGCGGCCCCGGCCGCGTCGGCGGCGGGCCTGGCCGGGGCCGTCTGGCTGCTGCGGTTCTTCTTCCCGGTCTCGTGGCTGGAAGCGGTGGGCGCGTCCGCGTTCTGGGGCCTGGGCGCGCTCCTGGCCGCCGCCGTGGGCGGCTACCTGCGCTTCCTCGACGTACGGCAGGCGCGCGCGGCGGCCGACGCCCGGACCGAGCTGCGGCTGCGGCTGGCCCGGGACCTGCACGACTTCGTCGCCCACGACATCAGCGAGATGGTGGCGCACGCCCAGGCGGGCATGGTGGCGGGCGATCCGCTGGACGCCCTCGAACGCGTCGAGGCGGCCGGCCAGCGCGCCCTGTCGATGCTGGACCGGACCCTGGACACGCTGCACCACGACCGGCCCCTCACCCCCGCGGGCGATCTCGACGGCATCCGCGCCGCTGCCGAGCGCTTCTCCGAGGCGGGACCCGCCGAGGTCCGCCTGCGCATGGACGCGTTGCCGGCGGTGCCCGCGGACACCGGGGCCCTGGCCTACCGGATCGTGATCGAGGGGCTGACCAACGTGCGGCGGCACGCCCCAGGGGCGGCCCGGGTCGATCTCGCCGTGACCGCCGGGTCCGGCGCGCTCGAGATCACCATGACCAACGACGGCGTGGCGGGAACGCGGGGCGGCCGGCGAGGCGGGTCCGGCCTGCCGGCGCTGGCCGCGCTCGTCCGGGAGCAGGGCGGTGACCTGGTGGCGCGGGCCGTACCGGACGGGTGGTCGCTGGCCGCCCGCCTGCCGCTGGCACAATCGCCGGGGTGGCCATCCGCATCCTCATCGCCGACGACCAGGAAGGCATCCGCGCCGCCTTCCGGCTGATCCTCGACGCCCAGCCCGACATGACCGTCGTGGCCGAGGCCGCCGACGGCCGGGCCGCGATCGAGACCGCCAGGGCGATCGGGCCCGACGTCGTGCTCGCCGACATCCGCATGCCCGGGGCCGACGGCATCGAGGTGGCCCGCGCGCTGGCGGGCAGCGGCATCCACGTCGTGATCGTCACCACGTTCGGGCTGGACGAGTACGTCGACGCGGCGTTGCGGCACGGCGCCTCAGGATTCATCCTCAAGCGCTCCGGCCCCGCGCTGCTCGTCGAGGCCGTCCGGGCCGCGATGAACGGCGACATGCTCATCAGCCCCCAGCTCACCGTCCGGCTGCTCCGGCAGCGCGGCCTGCCCGAGACACCCCCCGCGGCGCCGCACGTCGTCCTCACCGAGCGCGAGGACGAGATCGTGGCGATGGTGGCGCACGGCAGGACCAACGCCGAGATCGCCGCGGAGCTCTTCCTCGCGCCGGGCACGGTCAAGAACCACATCGCCGCGATCCAGCGCAAGATCGACGCCAGGAACCGGGTCGCCATCGCCGCGTGGGCCTGGGCCACCGGCAGGGCCGAGCCGTGATCCCTCAGTGATCCCTCAGTGATCCCTCAGGGTGAGCCGAGGCCGTGCCACTGCCGCAACGCGTCGAGGTGCTCCGGCCTGCCGACGGCGGCGAGGTTGGAGCGGTAGAGGCCGATCGCGTGCGGGTCGTCGAGCTCGGCCCGCGTGCACGGCCGCAGGACGTTGTCCAGCTCGTCGATCACGAAGACCCAGGGGTAGCGGTCGAAGACGAGGTCGAGCAGCTCGCCCGCGGCGCAGCCGCAGTTCTCCTGGAGCTCGGGATGCACCTCGAACAGCAGCGCCGGCAGCGCGGCCAGGCTCTCGGCCGCGCCCTGCAGCACGAAGCCCTCGTACCCCTCGACGTCGATCTTGATGAGGTCGGGCGGGCCCAGGCCGCTGTCGGCGAGGTAGGCGTCGATCGAGGTCATGGGCATGGTGAGGGTGCCGGCGGCGGTGCCGACGTTCGCCGCGGCGGCCGAGTGCTTGCCCGTCTGCTCGCCCGACAGGTGCACGGTCAGCCGGCCCGGCGCCGCCCCCACGGCCACGGGCTCGATGGTCACGCGGGCGGCGAGGTCGTTGCGCTCCACGTTGCGCCGCAGGTAACCGATGTTCTCCGGCACCGGCTCGAAGGCGATCAGGCTGCCGTCCTCGGGCAGGCGCGCCGCGCCGGTGCAGGTGTAGACGCCGATGTTCGCCCCCACGTCGAGGACGGAACGGCTGATCGAGGCCAGCCGCTCGAAGACGCCGACCTCGAACTCCTCGTAGTACCCCGCCGAGACCGAAGGCATGATCGTCGCGTCCCACGCGGGGCCGGTCAGCACGACGCCCCGGTAACGCGCCTCGGCGTCGCGGTCGCCGGTGGCCACCCCCAGCCGGAACACCGTGTGGTAGAGCCGGTTGACCAGGGCGAAGCGCCGGATGCTGCGACCGCGCAGGAGCCTGCGGGCCAGGGGACTCCGGTTCGCCGCCCTGGCCGCCCGCATCACCCGGATGGCGAGCCCCTGCCGTAGCCGCTTGATCAAGGTGACCATGACAGGCATTCTGCTCGAACAGTCGCCAAATATTCGTGTAAATGGTGATTGTCAGGGACGTGGTAGCAGGGTCCGGTATTCGTCGGGCAGCCGGCCCGCCAGGTCGGCGTACTCCTCGCCGGCGATCGACTCGCGCAGCATGGTGAAGACCGCCTTGGCGTGCTCGCGAGCCCGCTCGGGGGAGACGCCCTCGCGCGTGGCGATCCGGCGGACGAACTCCTCCAGCGGGAGCTCCCGGCCGGAACCCCCGCCCACTCCGCGCTTCAGCGGCGCGTGCAGCTGGACGGGCAGCTGGCCGACCAGGTCCTCGACCTTGCCCGGGGCGATGCGCTCGGCGAGCGTCTCCAGCGCCGCCTCGGTGGCCCGGCGCGCGCCCGAGTAGTCGAGCCCGGCCCGTTCCGCGACCCCGGCCAGGAACTCCCCGGCCGGCACGATCTCGACGTACCCGCGTCCGGCCTCCGCGACCAGGGCCTCGAAGTCGTCCGGGAGGTCGGCCGCCATGTCGGCGAACTCCTCGGGGCTCACCGCCTGCCCCATCGCCCAGAAGACCGCGCGGGTATGCCGCCCGGCCGTCTCGACGTCGACCCCGGCGCGCTCGGCCACCCGCCGCAGGAACTCCTCGACGCCGAAGGTCTCGGGGTCCCGTTCGGTGTAGAGCCAGGGCATCGCCTCCGGGGGCAGCTCCCTGAGCAGATCGCGGCTCTCGTCCTTGGAGAGCCGCTCGGAGAGCGTACGGAGCGTGGCCTGCACGGCGCGTTCGGCGGCCTGGGGTCCCGCCCCGGTCTGCTGCTCCACGATCTTGAGCAACTGGTCGTAGTACATCCCCGCTCCCCGCGCCGAGCCTGTCGTGTTCCGCCGGCTCAGCTACCCCGGAAAGGGAGACCGTCACCCGTCAGGCGGTCCCGTCAGCTGGTGCCGCCGCGCAGCAGCTCCCTGGAGCCGCGCAGCAGCTCCTTGGAATCGTGTTCCACCAGCACCGGGATGAAATCGCGCACCGGGCTGTCGGCGAATCGGTCATAGGCCGTCCGCACTGCCGCCTCTACCTGCTCGGCCGAACGCGTTCCGGTGAATCTGGCGACCAGCCTGGTCACCACGTCCTGGATCGCCTCACGTTCGAGGCGCTCGTCGTACGCCATGACTTTGTCATAGCACGTTCCAAAGCCCGCCCCATAGAGCACTTTTTCGGTATAAATCAGTCACCATGGGCGGGCGGCCCATGCCCGATATCAGGCGACCTCCGAGGCGGCGTGCGCCTTGATCGCCACGCTGGTCAGCGCCAGCAGCAGATCGAGGTCCGGCTCGGCCTCGACCCTCAGGGTCACCCACGCGTGGTCGGCGTCCACCTGGACCTGATCGCAGTCGCGCAGGTACGGTTCCAGCCGTTCGATCGCGGGCTCCGTCAGGCACAGGCGCACCTCGTCCGCGCCGGTCAGGCGCAGGATCTCGGTGCCGCGGACGGTGAAGGCCATGCCACGCCTGGTGTCGCTCAGCTCCAGGGCCGGCCAGGACAACAGCTGGGCCACCGCGCGGGCCACGTACGGCCCCCGGCGCCCGGTCGATCGCCGCCTGGCGGAAATGACTGTCACGTTTCCATGCTGATGCACCGCACCACGGACCCGCCATCGTCCGTTCTTCAACTGTTATCCGCGTCGTGAGAATTTCGAACCCCGACCCGCTCACCAGGGCGCCGGACGGAACCGGTTGTTCATCCGGCGTTCATCATGCGGACTGCGGGCGGCGCGGCGGCCGTCTCCGTGGCATCGTTGGGTCGGCTGGTGTACCTGCGCCCAGACGCTAGAGGAGATGTCCCGTGTCCTCACCTGTTTCTCGTCGTTCCTTCCTCGGCCGCACCGCGGCGGGGAGCCTTGGCATCGCGTTAGCCGGCAGCATCGAGACCATCGCCGGTCCTGCCGCGCTCGCCGCCACCCGGCCCCCGCTCGGCTACGGCCCGCTGGTCCCCGACCCGGCCGGCATCCTGGCCCTGCCCGCCGGATTCTCGTACCGCGTCGTCGCGGAGGCGGGGGTGACGCTGCTGGAGAGCGGCGAGCCGACCCCGAGCGACGCCGACGGCACCGCGGCCTTCCCGCACGGCCGGGGTGCCACGCTGGTCAACAACCACGAGATCGGAGGCAGCGAGCCGTATCGGGTGCCGGCGCTGCCCGGCCTCACCTACGACCCCGGCGCCGGGGGCGGCACCACGAACATCGACGTGGACGCGCACGGCGAGCGGATCCGCGAATACGTCAGCCTGGCCGGCACCCACAACAACTGCGCCGGCGGCAAGACCCCGTGGAACACCTGGCTGACCTGCGAGGAGACCGAGCAACGCGCCGGCGGGGCCTACCAGAAGGACCACGGTTACGTCTTCGAGGTCGACCCGTTCGACCGCGAGGCCAACCAGGACCCGGTGCCGCTGAAGTTCCTCGGCCGCTACTCGCACGAGGCCGTCGCCGTCGACCCGAGGACGTCGGCGATCTACCTGACCGAGGACGCCGGCGGGCCGAACGGGCTCTACTACCGGTGGACCCCGCCGAGGAAGTTCCACGGCCGCAAGGGCGCGCTGCGGGCGCTGGCGCTGTCCGAGGGCGGCGACACCGCGGGCAAGCTGGAGGCGCTGAGCTGCTACCGGGACGACACGCACATCGCCGACCTGTCGGAGGCGACCGAGCCGGGCACGCGCTTCAAGGCCCGCTGGGTCGAGGTGCCCGACCGTGACGCGAAGGCCCAGTCGGTGCGCCTGCAGTTCGCCAACGACCAGGTCACCCGCAGCCGCAAGCTGGAGGGCGCCTGGTGGGGCGACGGCGGCGCGTACTTCGTGGCCAGCTTCGCCCGGCACACCGACGGCAGCGTCAACGAGCACGACGGCCAGGTGTGGTTCTACGACCCCCGCACCGAGACGGTCACGCTCAAGGTCATCTTCGGCGTCAACCCCGACCCGAGCCAGGACACCAACTACGACGGACCCGACAACATCACGGTCTCCCCGTACGGCGGGGTGATCCTCGCCGAAGACGGTGAGGGCATCCAGCACCTGGTGGGCGTCAGCGCGCAGGGCAAGTCGTACCCGCTGGCCCGCAACGACCTCAACGACAGCGAGTTCACCGGCCCGACCTTCAGCGCCGACGGCCGCATCCTGTTCGCCAACATCCAGTCGCCCGGCCACGTGTTCGCCATCACCGGCCCGTGGAAGCGCTCCGGGCACGCCGCCGACTGACGCCGGCCCGCCCTCCCGGCGCACGAGCCGTGCGCCGGGAGGACCCCGGTCGCGGGGAAAACCGCTCGACGGCCCTGGGCGGCACCCGCCACCATGGGTCGTGATGTACCGAGCGTAGAAGCACCTCGATCACAGCAGGGGATGGCCCCCGAGTCGCGGCCATCGCCGCTGTTCAGGCTGTTCGTCATCGGCGGCGCCCCGGGCGCCGCCCACCGCCACATGTGATCGAGGACGCTCAGAAGGAGGCTCTTCATGGAGCTCCATGAATACGCAAGGTACGACGCCGTCGGGATCGCGGATCTGATCAGGTCGGGCGAGGTCACCGCCGGCGAGGTCGAGGCCACCGCCAGGCGGGCCCTGGAGCAGGCGGACGCGCAGGTCAACGGCCTGGCCCTGCCAATTTTTAGGCCGGCGCTGGACCATGCCGGGGACGGCCCGTTCGCCGGGGTGCCGTTCCTGATCAAGGACCACGGGCCGGTGGCCGAGGGGGTGCCGTTCACTCTCGGCAGCCGAGCCCTGCCGGGCATCGTCCCCGGGCGCGACACCGAGCTGATGGCCCGCTTCCGGGCCGCCGGCCTGGTCACGCTGGGCCTGACCACCGTCCCGGAGCTGTGCCTCAGCTTCGCCACCGAATCGCTCAGGTACGGGCCCACCCGCAACCCCTGGGACCTGGACAGGGGCGTGGGCGGGTCGAGCGGCGGCGCGGCCGCCCTGGTCGCCGCCGGCGCGGTGCCCGTCGCGCACGCCAGCGACGGAGCCGGGTCCATCCGCGTCCCGGCCTCCTGCTGCGGGCTGGTCGGGCTCAAGCCGAGCCGCGGCCGGATCACCTGCGGGCCCGACGCGGGCGAGGCGATGCTCGGCATGTCGTACGAGTTCGCGCTCACGCGGACCGTCCGCGACGCCGCGCACCTCCTGGACGCCGTCCAGGGACCCGGCATCGGCGACAAGTACACCGCGCCGCCCCCGCGGCGACGCTACGCCGACGAGGTCGGGGCCGACCCCGGCCGGCTGAGGGTGGCGGTGACCACCAAGGCCTGGTCGGGGGCCGAGGTGGACGGCCGGGTGGCCGAGGCGGCGCTCCGCGTGGGCCACGCGCTGGAGCGGGCCGGGCACCACGTCACCGAGGCCGCCCCGGACGTGGACCAGGAGGCGGTCATGCGCAGCCTGGCGGCCGAAAGCGTGGCGATCGCCTCCACGCTGCTCCTGGCCCCCAGACAGCCGGACCCGGCCCGGATGGAGGCCGTCTCCCGGCAGGCCCTGCGGGCGGCGCGGGAGTACACCGGGCTGGACCTGCTCGCCGCCTTCGACGCCCAGAACCGGCTTACCCGCTCCGCGGGCGCGTTCTTCACCGAGCACGACCTGCTCGTCACTCCCACGCTGGCCCGCCTGCCCGCGCCGCACGGCACGCTGCGCTACGACGATCCCGAACACACGCTGACGAGCTGGCTGGAGTCGCTCGACGGCTACGGGCCGTTCACGGTGCTGTTCAACGTCACCGGGCAGCCCGCGATCAGCCTGCCGCTCGGCCACGCCGACGGGCTGCCCGTCGGCGTGCAGATCGTCGCCCCTTACGGCCGCGAGGATCTGCTGTTCCGGATCGCCGCCCACCTGGAACAGGCGATGCCCTGGAAGGACCGGACTCCTCCGGTCTTCGTGGGAAACCGTTCCTAGGTGCCGAACGGCACGGTCGCCGGGGTCAAGAGGTGCCGAACGGCATCTGGCCCCGGCGGCCTGGCCCCCGCGAGGCTTGATCGCATGGAAACCCTCACTTCCGGTCGTCGCGGCTACGCTGCGGCGCTGTGGGCGCTGGGCTACGGCCTGCTCGGGGCGGCGTGGGCGCTGGGGACGCCCGGCTTCCCCTGGGGCGCCTCGGACCCCGACCCGGACGGGGCGCTGTCCGTCCTGGCCGGCGCGACGCCGAGCTTCGGCTGGTGGATCGCCGCCGTCGCGCTGCTCGCCCTGGTGACGGCGCTGGCGCTGGCCCGCGGCGACGGCGGCCGAGCTCCGCTCTACCTGGCCTGGCCGATCGCCGTGCTCCTGATCCTGGTCGTCCCCGACTCCCGGCTCATGATGGGCCTGGCCTACACGCCCCTCCTGCTGGTCGCGCCGCTGTTCGGCTGGAGCCTGGGCGGCGTGACCCTCGCCGACGCCTGGCCGTGGCCGGTGCTCAACCAGCTCGTCTGCGTGCTCGGCGGGCTGCTCCTGGCCGCCGCGGCGCTGTCGTACGGTCGCGGCCGGGATGCCGCGCGCTGGTTCACCCCCGAGCGGGGGCGCCGGGCCGTGTACGTGGCGGTCGCGGTGCCGCTGGTGTACTGCCTGACCCGGTGGGCCTGGGCCCTGGGCATCCCGCTCGGCGTGACCCCGGAGTTCCTCGCCCAGGGAGAGGACGGCCTGTGGCTGGCCGGCGCGTACCTGGCGACCTTCGGCGCGTTCGGCGGCGTGCTCACGCTCGGGCTGACCCAGCGGTGGGGCGAGGTCTTCCCGCGCTGGATCCCCGGCCTGCGCGGCAGGCGGGTGCCGCCCCTGCTGGCGGTCATCCCGGCCGGGTTCGTCTCGATCGTCGTCACCGTGGCCGGGCTGACCTACATCAGGTCCACGATCGCCGGCCGGTTCACCCTGGACGAATGGGGCGCCTGGCTCCCGGAGTGCTTCTGGCCGATCTGGGGCGCCGCCCTGGCCACCGCCACGATCTGCTACTTCCGGCGCCGTTCCTAGCGGCGGGTCACTGCGGCCAGGCGGCGGTGCGGGCGGTCAGGGCCGGGGCCTCCTGGTGGAGGAGGTCGAGGAAGGCGTCCACCGGCCTGGTGGACACGCGTCCGGCCTTCCGGTAGACGCGGATCTCCCGCTGCCACAAGGGGGCCGGCAGCGGCCGGGTCACCACGTCGTCCCCGAACACCGCGACCTGCGCGGCGAACGCGCCCAGGATCGCCACCCCCAGACCGGCCGCCACCATGGCCGAGATCGTGGTGGCCTGCGCGATCACCATGATCTCGACGGGGTCGGCGCCGACGCGGTCGAGCCGGTCGCGGTAGTCGGCCCAGCCGGCGTACGGGTCGCCGGTGACCATGACGGTCTCCTGGGACAGCAGCCTGAGGTCCACCGGCGAGGCCGTGGCCAGCGGGTGGCCTTTCGGGGCCACCAGCACGATCTTCTCGTGGAACAGGTGCGCGGAGGGGACGTTGTGGTACACCTGCGGCACGTCCGAGGTGCGCAGCGCGATGTCGAGCTCGCCGCGGGCGATGGCCTCCTCCAGTTGCAGCGGGTCGCCCTCGCGCAGCACCACTGTCACCCCGGGGTGCAGCCGCCTGAACCGCTGCATCAGCGGCGCCAGGAGCACCGCGCTCAGCCCCGGGTAACCGCCCACCGTGACCCGGCCCTTGAGCTCGGCGCGCAGGGTCCGCACCTCGTCCACTCCGGTCTGGATCGCGGCCAGCGCCGCGCGGGCCTTGGGCAGGAACCTGGCGCCGGCGGCGGTGAGCGTGACCTCCTTGCTGGTACGGATGAGCAGCGTGTCGCCGAGCGCCTGCTCCAGGGCGGCGACGTGCGCGCTGACCCGGGGCTGCGAGCGGCCCAGGACGCGCCCCGCGGCGGTGAAGCCCCCGTGGTCCACGACCGCCACGAAGGTGGCCAGCCAGCTCAGCTGCAGGTCCAGGCGTTCGATCATCCGGAAAACGTATGGTTTTGAGCCGGGCCATGGCAATAGACGAATGGTTGCGCCTGTCCTAAATTCCCGGAATATGACGAGCGAGATTGTGGAGTTCGATGCCGGACGCATGACCAGAGGTCAGCGCAGGATCGCGCTGACCGCCATCGGCGGTTACTACGTGGACGGCTACGACCTGCTGGTCCTGTCCGGGGCCCTGCTCGGAATCGTGCCCGAGCTCTCCCCGGACCCCGGCGTCCTCGGCCTGGTGGGCGCGTCCGCGTTCGTCGGGATGGCCCTCGGCTCCCTGCTGACCGGCCCGCTGACCGACCGCTTCGGCCGGCGGCCGGTGTTCTTCGCCTCGATGGCCGTCTTCGTGCTGGCCTCGCTCGGCTTCCTGTTCGTGAACGACGTGTGGCAGCTCATCGCGCTGCGGTTCTGCGTCGGGTTCGCGATCGGCGCGGACATGCCGGCCTCGGCCGCCCTGATCACGGAGTTCATCCCGTCCAGGAGGCGCGGGACGTTCACCGGCCTGGGCGGGGTGGCCTGGATGCTGGGCGCGCTGACCGCCATCGCCGTCACGCTGCTGGTCTTCACCGCTTCCGGGGTGGAGCACTGGCGCTGGGTGATGGCGACCGGGGCCGTCGCGGCGGTGCTGCTGCTCTTCCTGCGCCGCCGTACGCCGGAGTCGCCGTACTGGCCCTTCTCCCAGAAGGGCGATCTGCTCGCCAGTGTGACCACGGACGGCATCCTCCAGGTCTGGGACGTCAACGCCATGCGGCGGCTCGGCGGCGCG
>NZ_JBSGFQ010000207.1:0-13955 GCF_053603495.1 Nonomuraea sp. NPDC004186
GCGGCCAGGCCCGCCGCCTCCACGGCCGTCCAGCTGAACCCGTCGGTGCTGGTCCACAGGCCGCGATGATAGGGCGACCCAAGCGCGGCGTGGCACGCACCGGGCCGGGCGCGGAACGGCGCGGGACGGCGCGGGACGGCGCGGGACGGCGCGGGACGGCGCGGGACGGCGCGGGTGGGCGCGGCGCGGCTCTCGGAGCGTGGCTTCACGGCGATGTGGTTGGCCGAACGGTGGGTGGGCGGGCGGGCGTGCGGGGTCGCCGGGGCGTTCGTCGGGCCGTGGGCAGCCCCACGACCCGATGGGCCGACGGAGCCACCGGCACGGCGTTACAGCTGCATCGCCTTGGTCTCGAGGTATTCCTCCAGGCCCTGCTCCCCCAGCTCCCGCCCCACCCCCGACTGCTTGTAGCCGCCGAAAGGCGCCAGCGGGTTGAAGCGGCCGCCGTTGATGGCCACCTGCCCCGTGCGCAGCCGCCGGGCGACGGCGATCGCGCGGTCCTCGGTGCCCGCCCAGACCGCTCCGGCCAGGCCGTACTTCGTGTCGTTGGCGATCGCGACTGCCTTGTCCTCGCTCGTGTACGGGATGAGCGACAGCACCGGCCCGAAGATCTCCTCCTGCTCGATCGTCATCCCCGGCTCCACCGCCGCGAACACGGTGGGCTCCACGTAGTAGCCGCGATCGAGGGGCCGCTCGGTGCCGCCGGCCACCAGCCGGGCGCCTTCCTCCTGGCCCCGGTTGATGTAGCGGACCACGCGGTCGCGCTGGGTGGCGGAGACCAGCGGGCCGATCTTGGTGGAGTCGTCGAAGGGATCGCCGACGGTGTAGCCGCGCGCCGCCTCGACGGCCAGGCGGACGGCCTCGTCGTACTGGTCGCGGTGGACGATCATGCGGGTCCACGCCGAGCAGGTCTGGCCGGCGTTGACGAAGCAGTTGGCGACGCCGACCTTGACGGCCAGCGCCAGATCGGCGTCGGGGAGGATGATGTTCGCCGACTTGCCCCCGAGCTCGAGCGCGACCCGCTTGACGGACTCGGCGGCGAGCGCGGCCACCCTGCGCCCGGCGGCGGTCGAGCCGGTGAAGGAGACCATGTCCACCTCGGGGTGGGCGGCCATGGCCTCGCCGACGACCGGGCCGCGCCCGCTGACCAGGTTGAACACGCCCGGCGGCAGGCCCACCTCGGCGAAGATCTCCGCCAGCGCGTACGCCGCCAGCGGCGCCACCTCGCTCGGCTTGAGCACCACGGTGCAGCCGGCGGCCAGCGCGGGGGCCACCTTGCAGATGATCTGGTGCAGCGGGTAGTTCCACGGCGTGATCGCGGCGACCACCCCGATGGGCTCCTTGACCACCATCGAGTTGCCGACGCGCGACTCGCGGGGGTGGGTCTCGGCGAGCTGCGCGTAGGAGGACAGCACGGTCGCCGGCATGAGCGTCTGCACCCTGCGCGCGAAGCCCAGCGGCGCGCCCATGTCGGTGGCGATCGTCTTGGCGATCTCCTCGGAGCGCTGCTTCAGCAGCTCGGCGGCGTCGCCGAGCAGCTTGCCGCGCTCCGAGGCGGTGGTTTCCGACCAGCCGGGGAAGGCCTTTCGAGCGGCGCCCGCGGCCGACTCGACATCGTCGGGAGATCCCGCGGGCACGCGGTCGATGATCTCTTCCGTGGCCGGGTTGACGACGTCGATTGACTCGTCCGACGCAGAAGCGGTCCAGGAGCCGCCAATGTACAGCTGACGCATAGCACCATCCTGTCAGGAGCTCAGGTGGCGGTGACGAGGCTTGCCCTGATGCGGGGATAAGTCTTCTACACCGCAAGCAGCGTTCTTCCGTCAGCGTACGATGATTGACCCCTGGAAAATGAGAGAGTTAGTCGAATTCGGGGCGCTTGGTCCGGCTGCGCTTCAACTCGAAGAAGTCCTCGAAGGACGTGACGGCGAGCACGCCGTCCCAGAGCCGACCCGCGTCCTCACCCCTGATGATCTTGGTGATCACCGGTCCGAAGAAGGCGTTGGCGCCGACCCGGATGACCGGAGTGCCGACCTCCTGGCCGACGAGGTCGATGCCCTCGTTGTGGGAGGTGCGGATGGCCTCGTCCCATTCGTCGGAGTCGACGGCCTCGAAGAGCTCCTTCTCGAGCCCCGTGGCCTCGAGCGCACTCTCGATGACCTCGCGCAGGCGCTCCGGCTCCCTGCCCAGGCCCTGGTTGTGCAGGCGGGTGCCGAGCTCGGTGTAGAGCGGGCCGAGGATCTGCTCGCCGTGCTTGGCGGCCGCGGCGGCGACGACCCGGACGGTGCCCCTGGCCCGCTCGGTCGACTTGCGGTACTCATCCGGGATGTCCTTGTCCACGTTGAGGACGTAGAGGGACATGATGCGCCAGCGAGGCTCGATGGGACGGACCTTCTCAACTTCGAGAAGCCATCGTGACGTGACCCATGCGAAGGGGCAGGCAGGATCGAACCACAGATCCACGGGAATCTTTTCGCTCATGTGGACCCGTAACCTGAGGTGGATCGGGTCCTATTCCCAGCGTGGCACGATACGGACAAAGTTCGATGAAGTGGTGAAAAGGAGCGCAACTTGGCAGGCAATCTGACCCGGGACGAGGCTCGTGAGCGCGCCCGGTTGATGAAGGTCGAGTCGTACGAGGTCGCACTCGATCTGACCGAGGGAGAGGAGCGCTTCGAGAGCGTCACCACCGTCCGTTTCACCAGCACCCGGCCGGGCGCGTCCACCTTCATCGACCTGCACGGCGCCCACGTGCGCAAGGTGACGCTCAACGGCGAGGACCTCGACGTGTCCGCCTACGACGAGGAGAAGGGCCGCTTCCCGCTCCCGTCGTTGGCCGCGGCCAACGAGCTGCGCGTGGACGCCGACTGCAGCTACATGCGCACCGGCGAGGGCCTGCACCGCTTCGTCGACCCGGTGGACAAGAAGGTCTACCTGCACAGCCAGTTCGAGACGGCCGACGCGCACCGCATGTACGCCTGTTTCGACCAGCCCGACCTCAAGGCCACCTTCCAGCTCACCGTGCTGGCCCCGGCCGACTGGGAGGTCGTCTCCAACGCCGCCGCCTCGGCGGTCGAGGAGCTGCCGGAGCAGGGCGGCAGGCACGGGGCGGTGGCCCCGGCCAGGCGGTGGGAGTTCCCGCCCACGGCGGTCATCTCGACGTACATCACCGCGCTGGTGGCGGGCCCGTACCACAAGGTGACCTCGGAGCACGACGGCATCCCGCTGGGGATCTACTGCCGGGCCTCGCTGGCCGAGCACCTCGACGCCGACAACATCCTCGAGGTCACCCGGCAGGGCTTCGACTTCTTCCACAAGGTGTTCGGGGTCCGCTACCCGTTCGGGAAGTACGACCAGTGCTTCGTGCCCGAGTTCAACGCCGGCGCCATGGAGAACGCGGGCTGCGTGACGTTCCTGGAGGACTACGTCTTCCGCTCCCGGGTCACCGACGCGGTGGTCGAGCGGCGCGCCGAGACGATCCTGCACGAGATGGCGCACATGTGGTTCGGCGACCTGGTCACCATGCGCTGGTGGGACGACCTGTGGCTGAACGAGTCGTTCGCCACCTACATGTCCGTCCTGGCCCAGGCCGAGGCCACCAGGTGGGGCAAGGGCGCGTGGACCACGTTCGCGAACGTGGAGAAGGCCTGGGCCTACCGCCAGGACCAGCTCCCCTCGACCCACCCCATCGCCGCGGACATCCCGGACATGCAGGCGGTCGAGGTCAACTTCGACGGCATCACGTACGCCAAGGGCGCCTCGGTGCTCAAGCAGCTCGTGGCCTACGTCGGCCTGGACAACTTCCTGGCCGGCGTACGCGACTACTTCGCCGAGCACGCCTGGGGCAACACCGAGCTGAAGGACCTGCTCAACGCCCTGGAGCGGACCTCGGGCCGTGACCTTTCGTCCTGGTCGAAGGAGTGGCTGGAGACGTCCTGGGTCAACACGCTGCGCCCGGAGTTCGAGGTGTCCGACGGGCGGTTCACCAGCTTCGAGGTGCTGCAGGAGGCGCCCGCGGAGCACCCGACGCTGCGTTCGCACCGGGTCGCGGTCGGCCTCTACTCGCTGGTGGGCGGCGAGCTGAAGCGGACCAAGCGGGTCGAGCTGGACGTGGTCGGCCCCCGTACGAGCGTGGCCCAGCTGGTCGGCGAGGAGCAGCCGGACCTGGTGCTGCTCAACGACGACGACCTCACCTACGCCAAGATCCGCCTCGACGACCGCTCGATGCGGACGCTGGTCGACGGCGGCATCGCGGCGTTCACCGAGTCGCTGCCGCGCGCCCTGTGCTGGTCGGCGGCCTGGGACATGACCCGTGACGGCGAGATGGCCACGCGTGACTACGTCAGGCTGGTCGTCTCCGGCGCCGGGACGCTCAAGGACATCACTGTCCTGCAGGCGGTGCTTCGCCAGGCGCGCATGGCCGTCCAGCAGTACGCCGACCCGGCCTGGCAGGCCGAGGGCCTGGCGCTGCTGGCCGCGGAGCTGCGCACGCAGCTCGGCCAGGCCGCGGGGGGCTCCGACCACCAGCTCGCGTTCCTGCAGGCGTTCGCGCCGGTGGCCACCTCCGACGCGGACCTCGACCTGCTGCAGCGCATCCTCGACGGCTCCGAGGTGCCCGAGGGCCTGAGCGTGGACGCCGACCTGCGCTGGTCGCTCGTGCACGCGCTGGTCGCCGGCGGCCGGCTGGGCGAGGCCGACATCGACGCCGAGCTCGAGCGGGACCCTACTGCCACGGGTGAGCGGTCGGCGGCGCAGTGCCGGGCCGCGATCCCGACGGCCGAGGCCAAGGCCGCCGCCTGGGAGCGGGTCGTGGGCGGCAAGCTGGCCAACCACATCGCCCGTACGACGATCTCCGGGTTCCAGGAGCCGCACCACACCGAGCTGCTGAAGCCGTACCGGGAGAAGTACTTCGCCGAGGTGGGACGGATCTACCGGGAGTGGACGTTCGACCAGGCGTCGACGTTCGCGGTGGGGTGCTTCCCCGCGCTGCTCATCGAGCCGGAGACGGTGCGGGCCGCGCAGGACTACCTGGAGGCCGAGCAGCCGCCGCAGGCGCTGCGGCGGCTGATCCTGGAGGGCGCCGACGGCGTCAGCCGGGCGCTGCGCAACCGGGAGAAGGACGCCGCGTCCGCCTGACGCGCCGTTTCACGGAGGACCCCTGCCACCGGCGGGGGTCCTTTCGCGTTTCCGGGGGTTGACAGGCACGCGAACCAAGGGGGATATTTCGGGACTAACTTTACTTCTGAAGAAAGTCCCTCATCGCATGGTAAGCACCGATCGCGGAGACCTCACCCGGACGGCGATCCTCGCCCTGCTGGGCACGGTCGGGCCGCTCAGCCGCAGCGAGATCGCGCGCCGGCTCGACCTCAGCCCGGCCACCGTCACGCAGCTCACGCGGGAGCTCATGGGGCACGGGATGCTCGAGGAGCTCGACCTGACGCCGTCGCGCGGCGGGCGGCCCGCCGTGCGGCTGGGGCTGGTCGGGAGCGCGGGGCGGGCGCTGGGCGTCAAGGTGACAGCCGAGCACCTGGTGCTCGTCGACGTGCGGCTCGACGGGGAGGTGCTGGGCTCGTGGGAGCGGCCCTTCGACCCGTCCGCGCCCGACGCGCTCGACTCGCTGGCGGGGGCGATCTCGTCCGTGGTGGCGGAGAGCTCGGCCGATGAGCGGACGCCGCCGCTGCTCGGGGTCGGGGTCGGGGTGCCGGGCAGCGTGGACGACCAGGCGGCCGGGACGGTGAACGCCCCCACGCTCGGGTGGCGGGCCATGGCGGTGGGCGACTGGCTGCGGCGCCGGCTCGAACTGCCGGTGCTGGTGGAGAACGACGTGAACGCGCTGGCGGCGGCCGAGCGGCTGTACGGGCGGGGGCGTACGCACCGGGACTTCCTCGTGGTGACGATCGGGCGCGGCGTGGGCGCGGCGATCGTGGCGGACGGGCGGGTGTACCGGGGGGCGCGCGGCGGCGCGGGCGAGTTCGGCCACCTGCCGGTGGACCCCGGCGGGCCGGTGTGCGGATGCGGGGCCCGGGGCTGCCTGGAGGCGTACGTCGGCGCCGCCGGACTGCTCGCCGCGGCCCGGGCCAAGAACGTCCATCTCGATCTGCCGGCGCTCGGCGGGGCCGCCGCCGGGGGCGACGCGGCGGCGCGGGAGGTGTTCGCCGAGGCCGGGGCCATCCTGGGGCGGGCCACCGCCGGGCTCATCAACGTCGTCGACCCCGAGGTCGTGGTGGTGCTCGGCGAGGGGACGGCCGACTGGCCGCTCTGGCGGGCGAGCTTCGACGCGGCGCTCAGGGCGCAGCTCTACCCGGGCCGGCGCGACATCTCCGTCGAGGTGGAGAGCTGGGACGACACGAGCTGGGCCCAGGGCGCGGCGGCCCTGGTGCTGGCCACCCCGTTCGACGCGGCGGGGGCGGCGGGCGAGCAGGGCCGCCTGGTGCGGGCCCGCCTGATCGGGGCGACGCCGTGACCCCCATCCAGGGCCCGCCCAGGAAGGGCTGGCGGTACGGGGTCACCGTCGCCGTGTTCCTGCTCCCCAGCCTCGTCCCCCTGACCCTCTACACGCTCATCCCGATGCTGGGCTCGTTATGGACGAGCCTGCACGAGTGGGACCTCATCACGGACATGCGCTGGGTCGGCCTGGACAACTACGCCGAGCTGATCGGCGACCCCGAGACCCGGGCGGCCTTCCTGCACACGCTCTCCTTCATCGCCGGCTATCTGCCGCTCGTCTACGTCGGCGGGCTGGGCCTGGCCGTGCTGCTGAACCGGGCGATGCGGGGCCGGAGCCTGCTGCGCGGCATCTACTTCCTGCCGGTGATCACGAGCTGGGTGGTCGTCGCGCTGATGTGGAAGTGGCTGCTCAACCCCGCCGGCGGCGTCGTGAACTGGGCGCTCGGCCTGCTCGGGATCAGCGGCCCCGGCTGGTGGACCGACCCGGACTGGGCGATGCCGTCGATCATCCTGGCCTCGGCCTGGAAGGACCTGGGCTTCGTGATGATCATCCTGCTGGCCGGGCTGCAGGCGATCCCCCGCGAGTACCAGGAGGCCGCCATGGTGGACGGCGCGTCGGCCTGGCGCAGGTTCCGGCACATCACGCTGCCGCTGCTGTCGCCTTCGACGTTCTTCGTGGTCGTGATCTCGCTGATCAACGGCTTCCAGGTCTTCGACCAGGTCAAGATCATGACCGGCGGGGGTCCCGGGGGCGCGACGCAGGTGGTGGTGTCGCAGATCTACGACCTGACCTTCAGGTACGGCAGGGCGGGTGCGGCCTCGGCGCTGTCCTGGCTGCTGTTCGCCGTGATGCTGCTGGTGACCGTCGTGCAGATCCGAGGTCAGAAGCGGTGGGTGACCTATGGGTAGCCGAGGATGGATCCGCAGCGAAGCGAGGACATCCATCCGAGTCCGCCGAGCGGAGCTCGGCCAGATAGCACGCTACCTGCTGGTCGGGCTGGGTGCGCTGGCGATGTTGTTCCCGTTCGCGTGGGCGGTGATCACCTCCGTCACGCCCGGTGACGCGGTGCTGGCCGTGCCGCCCGACTTCACGCCCGAGGGCGCGAGCCTCGACGCGTACGGCAAGCTGATGGAGACGTTGCCGTTCTGGCGCATCGTGCTCAACAGCGCCTGGATCGGCGCCGCCTCCACCGCGCTGCAGCTCGTCACGAGCGCGATGGCGGCCTACGCGTTCGCCCGGCTGCCGTTCCCGGGCAGGGGCGCGCTGTTCGCGGTCTATCTCGCGACGCTGATGATGCCGCTGCCGGTGCTGGTCGTGCCGCTGTTCATCGAGATGCGCACGTTCAACCTGGTCGACACGTATTTCGCGCTGCTCGCGCCGACGATCGCCTCGGCGTTCGGGGTGTTCCTGCTGCGGCAGGCGGTCAATCAGGTGCCGCGGGAGTTCGACGAGGCGGCGGTGCTGGACGGGGCCGGACATTTCAGGATCTTTCTGTACGTGGTGCTGCCGCTGATCCGCCCGGCGCTGGCCACGTTCGCCATCTTCGGCTTCATGGCCAGCTGGAACAGCTACCTCTGGCCGCTGATCATCATCAAGTCGCCCGAGTTCATGACCCTCCCCCTGGGCCTGGCCACGCTGCACGGCCAGTTCACCACCGAGTGGGACGTGGTCATGGCGGGCTCGGTGGTCAGCGTCGTACCGATCCTCATCCTCTACGTCTTCGCGCAGAAGCACGTCATCGCCAGCGTCGCGCAGAGCGGGCTCAAGTAAAGGAATCCCCCCATGTCCAGACATTTCCTCATCGTCGCGGCGGCCACGGCGCTGCTCGCCTCCGCCTGCTCCCAGGGCTCGGCCACGAAGGCCACGACCGGCGCGGACGGCAGGGTGACCCTGCGGTACTTCACCTTCTCGGCGGCCCCCGACCACGTCAATGACCTGGACAAGATCGAGAAGGCCTTCGAGAAGGAGAACCCGAAGGTGGACGTGGTCGTCGAGACCGCGCCCTTCGACCAGTACTTCACCAAGCTCCAGACCAGCATCGCGGGCGGCACCGCGCCGGACACCTTCGAGCTCAACTACGAGAACTTCGTCACCTACGCCAGTGCCGGCTCCCTGCTCGACCTCGGCGGCGTGGCGGGCGACGGCGACACCTCGGTCTACGCGCAGGAGTCGCTCAACGCGTTCAAGCGCGACGGCAAGCAGTACGCCCTGCCCGCGTCGTTCTCGACGGTCGTGCTCTTCTACAACAAGGACCTGTTCGAGAAGGCCGGGGTCGCCCCGCCGACGGCGGACTGGACGTGGACCGACGAGCAGGCCGCGGCCGCGAAGCTGACGGACCGGAAGAAGGGCGTGTACGGCGACTTCCAGCCGGTGCAGTTCTTCGAGTTCTACAAGACGCTCAAGCAGGCGGGCGGCGAGTTCCTGTCGGCCGACGGGAAGAAGGCGGCCTTCGACAGCCCGCAGGGCGTCAAGGCGGCGCAGTGGCTGGTCTCCAAGGTGGGGAAGACCATGCCGACCGAGGCGGAGATCGGCGGCACCGCCGACTACGACACGAACCTCTTCAAGTCCGGCAAGCTCGCCATGTGGCACAACGGCATCTGGCAGTTCGCGGGGCTGAAGGACGTGCCGTTCGCGTGGGACGTGGTCGTCGAGCCCGGTGACGCCGCCAAGGCCAGCGCGGTCTTCCACAACGCGGTCGCCGCCTCCGCCACCACGAAGCACGCCAAGGAGGCGTGGGCGTGGGCCCGCTTCCTGTCCTCGTCGGACACCGCGGCCACCACGCGCGTCGAGTCCTCCTGGGAGCTGCCGCCGGTCGCCGACCAGCAGGTGCTCGCCGGCTACCTCAAGGACCCGAAGCCGGCCAACCGGCAGGCCGTGTTCGACTCGCTCAAGTCCATCGCGCTGCCGCCGGTCATCAAGCGGCAGCAGGAGATGCAGGACGCGGTGACCAAGCAGCTCGGCGAGGCCGCGGCCGGGCGCAAGCCGGTGGCGGACGCGCTCAAGGCCGCCGCCGCCGACGTGAACGCCCTGCTCGGCTGATCATTAGGAGAGTTCTCGTTGTCCCTCGTCGCGCACAGCCTCGACGTGATCAAGAGGTTGCAGTCCCCCACCGGGGCCTATCCGGCCTCGCCCACCTTCTCCGCCTACCGCGGCTACTCGTGGCTGCGGGACGGGGCCTTCATCGCCGAGGGGGTGAGCAGGCACGGCGACGTGGCCGGGGCGGACGCCTTCCACGCCTGGTGCGCCCGTACGGTCGGCGACCGGGCGGGCCAGGTGGACGCGCTGGTCTCGCGGGCCGCCCGGGGCGAGGCCGTACCGGTCGCGGAGATGTTGCCGACCCGCTTCACCCTCGACGGGGTGGACGGGGACGACGACTGGTGGGACTTCCAGCTCGACGGGTACGGGACGTGGCTCTGGGCACTGCGCGAGCACTCCGCGCGGCACGGCAGGGCGGTCCCCGGGGTCGAGAAGGGGGTCAGGGCGACCGTCCGGTACCTGACGGCGTTCTGGCACCTGCCCTGCTACGACTGGTGGGAGGAGCACGTCGAGCAGCGGCACGTGGCCACGCTCGGCTCGATCCACGCGGGCCTGCGGGCCGCCGCCGCGCTCGGCGTGCTGAGCGCGGCGGAGGAGGCGTCGGCCGCCGAGGCGGTCGAGGGCATCGCGGCGCTGGTGGAGCGCGACGGTCTCATCCGGGACGGGTCCGTCGCGGTGCCGGTGGAGCGCGACGGCCCCACCCGGGACGGGTCCGGCCCGCCGCGGCTGCGGAAGTGGCTCGGCGGCGACGCCGTGGACGCGAGCCTGCTCGCGTGCGTGGAGCCGTTCGGCCTCTACTCGGCCGCGCACCCCGTCGGGGCGGCCACAGTTGCCGAGGTGGAACGCGTGCTCGCCAGGGACGGCGGGGTGTACCGCTACCTCGCCGACACCTTCTACGGCGGGGGCCGGTGGGTGCTGCTGGCCGGTTTCCTCGGCTGGAACCATGCCCGGGCGGGACGCCCCGCCGAGGCCCGGCGCTACCTGGACTGGATGGCCGCCCAGGCCACCCCCGGCGGTGACCTGCCCGAGCAGGTGTCCGACCTGCTGCTGGCGCCCGGGCGGCGGCAGGAGTGGCTCGACCGCTGGGGGCCCGTGGCCACGCCGCTGCTGTGGTCGCACGGCATGTACCTGATCCTCGCCGACGAGTTGGGAGTACACGCATGATCCGGCATCGGCCGCACGGCTCCGGGCACCCGTACGCCGAGACCGAGGACCAGCGCGTCCCGGCCAGACCCGTGGACGGGGAGCCGGTGGAGCTGCGGGTGCGGGCCTCGGCGAACGTGACCGCCGTGGTGTGCGAGTGGGCCGCCGACGGCGCGCCGCCGATCGAGCTCCCTCTGACCAGGAGCGACGGCGGTACGCGGGCCGGCGCGGGCGTGGACGGCGGCCATCTCGCCGCCGCCCAGGCCAGGGCCACGCGGGCCGCCGCCGGGTCGTGGGCCGTGCGGACGCCCGCGCTACGGGCCGGGCACCGCTACGCCTACCGCTTCCGCGCCACGGCCGCCGGCGGCGGGACCCGTACCGGCAGGTGGTTCGAGGTGTCGGCGGCGAGCTGGTCGGACGACGGCGGGAAGCTCGACGTCACCGGCGCCGACCGGATCGTCCCGGGGAGCGTGCGGTGGCTGTCGGACGGCGACGGGCCGCTGCGGGTGCGCTTCGAGCTGGAGCTGGGGCCGGAGGAGCACGTCGTGGGGTTCGGCGAGCGGTTCGACGCCGTGGACCAGCGCGGACGCGAGCTCGACGCGGTCGTCTTCGAGCAGTACAAGGCGCAGGGGCGGCACGGCCGCACCTACCTGCCGATGCCGTTCGCGATGGTCGTGGGCGGGCCCGCGAGCTGGGGCTGGCACGTGCGGACCTCGCGGCGCACCTGGTACGACGTGGGAGCCTCGACGCCCGGCCGGGTGCGGGTGGAGGCCGAGGTGGGCCGGGACGGCGAGCTGGGCGTGCGCTTCCACGACGGCGCCGCGCCCGCCGACGTCCTGCGCGGCTTCCTCGACGACGTCGGGCGGCCCACGGAGCTGCCGCCGTGGGTGTTCCGGCTGTGGGCCAGCGGCAACGAGTGGAACACGCAGGAGCGGGTGCTGGCCGAGATGGACCGCCACCGCGAGCACGGCATCCCCGTCGGCGCGCTGGTCATCGAGGCGTGGAGCGACGAGAGCACGTTCACGGCGTTCAGGGGGGCCGGGTACGAGCCCTCCCAGGAGCCGCACCGCCTGGCCGACTACACCTTCCCGCCCGACGGGCCCTGGCCCGACCCCAAGGGCATGGTGGACGAGCTGCACCGCAGGGACATCAAGGTGCTGCTCTGGCAGATCCCGCTGCAGAAGACGCGCCCCCACCCGCGGCACCAGGCCGCCGTGGACGCCGGCCAGCTCGTCGAGCGCGGGTACGGCGTGCGCGAGCCCGACGGCCGCCCCTACCGCAACCGTGGCTGGTGGTTCCCGCTCGCGCTCATGCCCGACCTGTCCTCCCAGGAGGTACGCGACTGGTGGACGGCCAAGCGCCGCTACCTGGTCGAGGAGGTGGGCGTCGACGGCTTCAAGACGGACGGCGGCGAGCACGCCTGGGGCCACGACCTGCGCTACGCCGACGGGCGCGACGGCGCGGCGGGCAACGGGCTGTTCCCCGTCCACTACGCGCGTGCCTTCGGCGACCTGCTGCGGTCGTGCGGCAAGGCGCCGGTGACGTTCAGCCGGGCCGGGTTCGCCGGGTCGCAGCCGCACGGCGCGTTCTGGGCCGGGGACGAGGACTCCACGTGGGAGGCGTTCAGGTCCTCGATCAGGGCCGGGATCACGGCCTCCGCCTGCGGGATCGTCTACTGGGGCTGGGACCTGGCCGGCTTCTCCGGCGAGGTGCCGGAGGCGGAGCTGTACCTGCGGGCGGCGGGGGCGGCGGCGTTCATGCCGATCATGCAGTACCACTCGGAGTTCAACCACCACCGCGCGCCCCTCAGGGATCGCACGCCGTGGAACGTCGCCGCCCGGACCGGGGACGAGCGGGTGATCCCGGTGTTCCGGCGGCTGGCCGAGCTGCGCGAGCGGCTGGTGCCGTACCTGGTGGAGCAGGCCCGTACGGCGGTCGGCGGCGGCGCGCCGCTCATGCGCGGCCTGTTCTTCGACCACCCGCGCGACCCGCGGGTCTGGCGCCACCCTCTGCAGTACAAGCTCGGGGACGCGCTCCTCGTGGCCCCCGTGACAGAACCCGGCATTTCGGAAATTTCGGTCTACCTTCCGGACGGCGACTGGATCGACGTCTGGACCGGGCGCGACCTGGCGGGCGGCCGGGAGGTGACACTGCCCGCCGCCCTCGATCGCCCGCCCCTCACCTGCGCGAAGGAGCACTGGACACGCCTCGCGGGAGTGTTCACCGACTTGCCGAAAGCACGCCGGACACGATGTTAGCCTCGGTAGCGTGCTAGGGGCCGGGACCACTCTCAATGATCGCTACGTGCTCGCCGACCGCCTCGGCGGCGGTGGCATGGGCGAGGTGTGGCGTGCCGACGACACGGTTCTCGGGCGCGCGGTGGCGGTCAAGGTGCTCATGCCCGCGTTGTCGGAAAGCCCGGCGTTCATCCAGCGCTTCCAGAACGAGGCCCGCGCCATGGCCACGCTCCGGCACCCCGGCGTGGTCGACGTCTACGACTACGGCATCTGCGAGGTCGAGGGCCGCCAGGTCAGCTTCCTGGTGATGGAATACGTGCGCGGCGAGTCGCTCGACCGCGTCCTGCGGCGCGGCCCGCTCGGCGCCGAGGCCACCATGCGGCTGATCGCGGAGGTCGGCGACGCGCTGGCCGCCGCGCACGCGCAGGGCATCGTCCACCGCGACGTCAAGCCCGCCAACCTCATGATCAGGACCGACGGCGGCGTGGTGCTCACCGACTTCGGCATCGCCCACTCGGCCTCGGCCGGCCATCTGACGGCCACGGGAACGATGCTCTGCTCGGCCGGTTACTGCGCCCCCGAGCTGGCCACGGCCAGCGACGTGACGCCCTCGGTCGACGTCTACGCCCTGGGCGTGGTGGCGTACGAGTGCCTGACGGGAGAGCTCCCGTTCCAGGGCGACACACCCGTACAGATCATCTTCAAGCACCTCAACGCCCCCATCCCGCAGCTGCCTCACGACGTGCCTCCCGGGCCGCGCCAGGTGGTGGCGCGGGCGCTGGAGAAGACGCCCGACCGGCGCTGGCCGTCGGCCGCCGTGATGGCGGAGGCCGCGCGCAAGGCGATGGACGCCCCAGACCGGCCGCTCGACCGGCCGCTCGACCGGCCGCTCGTGCCGCGCCGCCACCGCACGCTGCGGGCGGTGCTCACCGCGGCCGTCGCGGTGGTCGTCTCGGGGGTGGTGGCGGGGTCCGTCTGGCTGCGCCCGGCCGGCCCGGCGACCACCGTCGACGAGGTGTCGCCCACCGTGGACGCCACCTCGGTCACCGCCACCCCGCCCACGCCGAGCACCAGGAGGCCGTCCACGCCTCCGG
>NZ_JBSGFQ010000208.1:0-13818 GCF_053603495.1 Nonomuraea sp. NPDC004186
GCCGACGCCCGCGACGGCGGCCTGCTGGTGCTCCCGCCGCAGCAGGGCTGGCAGGCCGCGCTCGTGGCGTCGGACGTCATCGTGGGCGATCACGGCTCCGTCACCTTCTACGGCGCCGCCCTGGGCCGCCCGGTGCTCCTGGCCTCCTCCGGACGCGAGGCCGAGGAGCTCGACCCCGGCTCCCCCACGGCCCTGCTGTCCGGGACCCTGCCCCGGCTGGACCCGGCCGGCGCCGTCCTGCCGCAGATCGAGCGGGTCATGGCGGCCCACGGTCCGCACGACGACGTCACCGGACGTACCTTCGGCATGCCCGGTCAGGCGGACGGCCTGCTGCGGCGCCTGGCGTACCGGCTGATGGAGCTGCCCGAGCCCGCCGCGCCCGCGACCGCCCGGCCACTCGCCGAGCCGCTGCCCGAGCGCGGCGAGGTGCTCTCCTTCGAGGTGGAGGCGGTGGTCGGCGGCGACTGCGTGACCGTCCGCCGATATCCCGCCGTCCTGGAGCGCCGACCCGGCGGCCAGGTGCGTGACCCGCATCTGGTCGTGGACGCCGAGGAGGTGAACCCCCGGCTGCTGGAGAACGCCGCGATCGTGGTCGGCCGGGACCCGCGGCCGGGCTGGGCTCAGGAGACGCTGCGACGCTACCCCGGCTGCTTCATGACGGCCGAGATCGTCGGCGACCGGTCGGTCGACCTGACGTTGAGGGACGGAGAACGGCTGCGGGTCGGCACCACGCCGGCCCCCGGCGGCGATCCTGACCCCCGCTGCCTGCCGTCCGCGGTGTACGGCTGGCTCGTGCGGGGCCGGAGCCGGGAGGATCTCCGCTCCGGGATCACCGTCCGGGTGGGCGACCGGCAGGTGGTCGTCAACTGTGACGCCTGAGATCAGGGTCGGTCCACGGCGGCCAGGCGGGCACGCAGCGTCTCGGCCCTGGGCAGGTTGCCCGAGGCCAGGCAGACCGACAGGGCCCGCCGCAGGCAGTCCGCCGCCTCCTCGCGGTCGCCGCCGTCCTCGGCCAGCTCCGCCAGGAGCTCCCACGCCTGGGTCTCCTTCACCGGCACCCGGCACTCGCGCGTGATCTCCGCGGCGGTCCGCGCCGACCGGATCGCGTCGGCACGGCGTCCGAGCCCGCGTTGGGCCCTGGCCAGCTCCAGGTGGATCCGCCCCTGGCTGAGCGCGTCTCCGGCGGCCACCATGAGGGGCAGGGCGCGGCCGAGGGCGGCCGCCGCTTCCCCGTGCCGGCCGGCGTCCAGATGGGCGAGCCCGAGGTGGTACTGCTGCATGCCGACCCCTCGGCCGTTGCCCGCCCCCTCGTGGATGGCCGAGGCCGCGGCGAAGCTCTCGGCGGCGGTGTCGGGCTCCGCCTGGACGAGGGCGGCCCGGCCCAGCGACTCCAGGATCACCGCCTCCATCCTCGGGTCGCCGGACGCGCGGGCCGCTTGCCGGGCCCGTACGAGCTGATCCCGAGCCTGGTCGAGCTCGCCGAGCATCAGCTGGGCACGCGCCAGCTGGTTGCGCATCCTGGCCTCCACGGCGGGAGCCTCCAGGCGGAGCGCGGCTTCCACCCCCAGAGCGTTGGCCTCGGCGCAGTCGGCGTGATAGCCGCGATCGTGGTGCAGCGGCCAGAGCGCTTCGGCGAGCTGCCAGACGATCTCGTCCCACTCGCGCGCGGCGGCGGCGCGCACCACCGCCAGCAGGTCGGCGCGTTCGGTGTCCAGCCAGTCGAGGGCTTCACCGCGCGAGGCGAACGACCACCCAGCGCGCTCACCGTGGTCGGCCAGCCGCAACCGCCTGCCCATCGCGGCGTCGGCGGCGGCCGCCCCGGCCAGATACCACTCCGCCGCCCGCCGCAGCGCCGACTCCCGCGCCTCGGGCGGCTCCGCGCTGCGCGCACGACGGGCCGCGTGCAGGCGGACGAGGTCGTGCATCCGGTAGCGGTCCTGCGCGAACTCCTCCACCAGATGCGCGTCGAGCAGCAGGTCCAGTGCCTGATCCGGCTCGTCGTCCAGCACGGCGGCGGCGAGCCCCGGGCTGAACGCGCTGCCGGGCAGCACGCCGAGCAGCCGGTAGAGCCGGGCGGCGCCTTCCGGCAATCCCTCATAGACAGCCTCGAAGAACGCGTCCATGGACACCCCGCCCTCCGTGGCCGCCCGGTCGAGACGCCGTCCGGCCTCGGCCAGGTCGCGGATCAGCCGCTCGACCGACCACGCCGGGTGCCGCAGCAGCTGCGCGCCGGCCATCCGCAGGGCGATCGGCAGCCCGCCGCACAGCCGCACCAGCTCGACGGCGTGCGTACGCTGCCCGCCGACTCGTTCCTCCCCGAGCATCCCGGTCAGCAGCCGCAACCCCTGCTCGGCATCCAGCGGGCCGACCGTGACGGGCACCGCGCCCTCGGCGAGCAGCCCGCGCAGCTGACGGTGGCTGGTCACCACCACGGCGCTGCCGGGCGAGGCCGGGCACAGCGGCGTCACCTCCGCGGCGTGCTCCGCGCCGTCCACCAGCACGAGCAGCCGCGACCCCGCCGTCATCGAGCGGAACATCGCCGCCCGCTCCGGCAGCCCCTCCGGGATCCAGCTCTCGTGGACGCCGAGCGCCCGCAGGAAGGCGGCGAGAACGTCGCTCACCCCGGTCGCCCCGCCGTGCCGCAGCGCCCCGAGGTCCACGTAGAGCTGGCCGTCGCCGAAGCGCTCCCGCGCCTGGTGGGCCCAGCGCCGCCCGACGGCGCTCGTACCGACTCCCTTCAGGCCGCAGACGACCGCCACGGCGGGACCGTCGGCGAGGTGCCGGTCGAGCAACGACAGCTCGAGCGTCCTGTTGACGAAGCCGGGCGGCTCCGCGGGCACCTGCCGGGGGACCCGGACGGGAGCGGCGGGTATGGCGGGCGCGGCGGCGATGTTGATGACACCGACGTCCCCGGCCTGCACCACCGCACCGGTCACCTGCCCGGAGAGCTCATTGCGGACGATTCCGCCCCCTTCGGCGCTCACCACGCCCGCCTCGCCCATGAACGCTCTTCGCCGGTCACGATTCAGGAGTGTTCCCCCTCGGCCGGGACTCTCGGATCCGCACAGGGAAGCCATAACCGATCGGCATGAGTGCCCGTGCCGTGCGCGCTCGGCCCCGGTGTGGATCTACGCTCGAAGGACACCTCTCACACGCGAAAGAGGAGCGATGGATCCGAGTGTCATCGCCACCCTGACGGCGGTGGTCTCCGCCATCGTCGGAGGCGCCGCGGGCGAGGCCGGCAAGAGCGCGTGGGGCTCGCTGACGGCCCTCGTGCGGCGGCGGTTCGGCACGGATGCCGCCGTCACGGCCGCCTTGGAGCAGGCTGACACGAGGTCACCGGAGGAGACGACGCGGGTCCTGGTGGACCACGCGCACGCGGACGCCGAGTTCCAGCGATCGCTGGCTGACTGGGCCGGCGAGACGGCCCGGCTCCTTCAGTACAAGCACGACGTGAGCAACACCATCGGCGGCGACGCGCGCATCACCGGCACGGTCATCCAGGCCGGTGACATCTCCGGCTCCATCAACATCGGCACGCCAGGTCCGCCCGACCGGCGGTGAGGACGTAGCGGCAGAGGCGAGGTCTCAGGCCCGCGGGGCGGTGGCGGACGTGGCGGCCCATGGGGCATACTGAGTCCGCCCGACCATGATCATTAACCCGATTAAGGGCCGATCCGGCATTCCGCACTTCTCATCCCCGCGTAAGGAAGAAATGTCCGATCAGGAAATCAATCGGCGTACATTCTTGACCTCGGCGGCGGCAGCCGGCGGCATGGGCCTGGGGCTTTCACTCATCCCCGCCGACGCCCAGGCAGCCGCCACCCGCGCCGGCCGTAGTGCGGCCACCTGGGAGAATCTCGTCGAGAAAACCTCCTTCAACAGTCAAACGGCCTTCAACGCGGCGTGGAATTACCTTTATCCCTGGGACAGCGACCCCGACACCCACAATGGCGCCGCGCGCATGGAGGCCGCCCAGGTCTCCCTCAGCCAAGGCGTGCTGACCTTGAAGGCGACCAGGCTGTCCGCCTCTGCCGGGACCAGCCCGCAGCCGCCGCACGCCCCCCTGTGGTACCGCTCCGGGGCCATCCACGCCAAGCAGCGGATCATCGTCAACGACCAGTTCCCCGAGTACGACATCGAGGGCGAGTTCCGGACGCAGACGGGGCCGGGCATCTGGCCGGCTTTCTGGACCACCGGCACCTGGCCGGAATGGCCGCCGGAGACCGACATCCTGGAATACGTCGGCGTCAACGAGCAGGGCAAGGCCGTCAACTTCTTCAACACGTACTACAAGACAGCCGGCGGAGCGACCTACCAGCGTTCCGAGGTCCCCGTCGACAACCCCGACGGGTTTCACAAATATCGGGTCTGGATGTACAAGAGCGGCGACGACGTCAAGCTCGACTACTACTTCGACGGAAATTACGTGGACACCCACACCGGCTACGGCTGGGCCGGGGTCGCGCAGACGCTCATCATCAACCTGCAGATGGGCTCCTACGCCTCCAACATCGAGGAGGGCGACGCCGGCTGGGCCGACCAGCGGCCCGGTCCCGACGGCGACAGCTTCTTCCGCGCCCGCAACGTGTGGTTCGGGCGGACGCGCGCCTGGTGACAGCCGGGCCGCCGCAGGTTTCGGCCGCTGTCAGCGGGAATGTGGGCCGCGAGAGGAGGCTCGCATGAACACGCAGCAAGATGTGATCGAGGTCCTGGTCACCGACCACCGTGAGGTCGAGCGGATGTTCTCCGAGCTCGACCACATGAGGGGGGCGATCGGCGAGGAGCCCAAGACGCTGACCGAGCAGGTGGTCATCGAACTGGTACGGCACTCGGTCGCCGAGGAGCAGTACCTGTACCCGGCCGTCCGCGAGCACGTCCCAGGCGGCGCCAAGCTGGCCGATCAGGAGATCTCCGAGCACGCCGACGCCGAGGAGACCATGAAGCGGCTCGAAGGGCTGGAGCCGGGCGACGCCGAGTTCTGGCCCACCACGGACCTGCTGATGAGCCAGATCCGCGCCCACGTCCGCGAAGAGGAGAACGATCTGTTCCCCCGGTTGCGCGAGGCCTGCGCACCCGCGGAGCTGAGAGAACTCGGGGCCAAGGTGCAGCGGGCCAAGAAGACGGCTCCCACCCGGCCGCACCCGTCGGCGCCCGACACCCCGCCGGCCAACAAGCTGCTGGCGGCGGGGACGGGGCTGGTGGATCGCATCCGCGACGCCCTCACCGGCCGGGGCCGCTCCTGAAGTGAATCCGTCCCCAGGCCCCTCGGTGAGGGCCGGTGACTGTTCGGCGTCGGCCGGGGCAGTCCATGGTCATGATGGATGAGGGTCTCGTCTTACTGGTGGCCTGGGGACAGTATCTCGCCTTGCTGGGCACGCTCGCGTACGTGCTGTTGCGGCGGCGCGCATGAGGCGAGTGTGGGCGCTCGCGCTGGTGGGACTCCTGGTGCCGGGGTGTTCGAGTCCGGCGTGGGACGACCGTGACTACGAGCTGAAGGCGGCCGCGTCGGCGGAGGCGGTCGGCTCGACGGTCGAGGCGGTCCGGCTGGCCGTCGGCGGGGGCGGGCGGCTGACGCGACCGTACCTGACGGTGCTGCTGACCAACGCGACCGAGCAGGTGCAGGGCGTCAACGACGAGTTCGGGGCCGTGCAGCCGCCGTCGGAGCGGGCCGAGGCGCTGGGCGGGCGGTTACTGGAGATCGGCGAGCGGGCCGGGAAGGCCGTCTCCGGGCTGCTGGTGCAGGTCAGACGCGATCGCGTCGAGGATCCGGCCGGAGCGGCACGGGAGCTGGCCGGGCTGGGCGAGAGCCTGCGGCGCTTCCAGGACGAGCACGAATGAAGCGGTTTCTGGGCATCACGCTGGGCATCCTCACCGCGATCGGCGGCTTCGTGGACATCGGCGATCTGGTCGCCAACTCTCTGGTGGGCTCGCGGTTCGGGATGTCGCTGGCGTGGGTGGTGCTGTTGGGGGTGCTGGGCATCTGCGTGTTCGCCGAGATGTCGGGCCGGATCGCGGCGGTGTCGGGGCGGGCGGTGTTCGACCTGGTACGTGAGCGGCTCGGCCCGAAGGCGGGCCTGGCGAACCTTGGCGCGTCGTTCTTCATCCTGGCGATGACGGTGGCGGCCGAGATCGGCGGCGCGGCGCTGGCCCTGGAGCTGGCCACCGGCGTCGACTACCTGCTGTGGGTGCCGGCCGTGGCGTTCGCGGCGTGGCTGGTGATGTGGCGGGTGCGGTTCGAGACGCTGGAGCGCGTCTTCGGGCTGGCCGGGCTCGCGCTGCTGATCTTCGTCGTCGCGCTGTGGCAGCTCGGGCCCGACTGGGGGGAGCTGTGGCGGCAGGCCAGTCGTCCCGCGCCGCCGCCGGACGAGGGGCTGCCCACCTACTTCTATTACGCGATCGCGCTGCTGGGCGGGGCGATGACCCCGTACGAGGTGTTCTTCTTCTCCTCCGGCGGGGTGGAGGAGAACTGGACCCGCCGCGACCTGTCGATCTCCCGGGCGAACGTGCTGATCGGCTTCCCGCTCGGCGGGCTGCTGTCGCTGGCGATCGCGGCGTGCGCGGCCACGGTGTTCCTGCCGGTCCACGTGCAGGTGGAGTCCCTGGACCAGATGGTGCTGCCGGTCGCCCTCGGGGCGGGCCAGATCGGGCTGGCGCTGGTGATCCTCGGCGTGTTCGCGGCCACGCTCGGCGCGACGCTCGAGGTGGCGCTGTCGTCGGGCTACTGCCTGAGCCAGTATTTCGGCTGGCAGTGGGGCAAGCGGGTGCGCCCGCGCGAGGCGGCCCGCTTCCACGCCACGGTGCTCGTCGTGATGATCGTGGCGACCGCGCTGATCCTGACCAGCATCGACCCGATCATGGTGACCGAGTACTCGCTGGTGTTCTCGGCGGCGGCGCTGCCGCTGACGTACCTGCCGGTGCTGATGATCGCCAACGATCGGGACTACATGGGGGACAAGGTGAACGGCGTCTTCTCCAACACCCTGGGCACGGTCTTCATGATCCTCCTCGTCGCGGTGTCGATCGCCGCCATCCCCCTCATGCTGGCCACGAAGGCGGGCCAATGACGAGGGCACGCGTCCTGCACGCGCAGTTGCACCTGCTCGACCGGCAGGTCGTGCACGACCGCGACGGCCGTCTGGTGTGCAAGGTCGACGATCTGGAGCTGGCCTTCGACGAGCAGGGCCGCCCGTACGTCACCGCCATCCTGACGGGCCCGCTCGCGCTCGGGCCGCGCATCGGAGGAGTGCTCGGCAGGCTCATGACAGGCGTCGCCCGCCTGCTCGGCGCCCAGGCCCCGCCCCGCATCCCCATGGCGGACGTCAGCCGCGTCGCCAGTGCCGTGCACGTCGGCGGCGACCTGACCCGGCCCGCGCTCGAACGCTGGGTCCGCACCCACCTCATCGAACCCATCCCCGGAGCCTGGCATGAGACTGAGTGACCTGCTCGCCCGCCCGGTCCGCGACAGCTCGGGCCGGGCCGTCGGCCAGGTCGCCGACGTGCGCCTGGTGCAGGACGGGCCACTGCTCCGGCAGGTCCACCACGCCTTCCGCGTGGCCGGCCTGATCGTCGTGACCCGCCACACCGGACGGCTGTTCGGCTACGAACGGGGCCCGGCCATCAAGGGCCCCTGGCTGGTCAGGGCCCTGCTCAGGGTGCTGCACCGCCACACCCGCTACGTCCCGTGGGAGCACGTCGAAAGGATCGACGACCTCGGCGTCCTGCTCCGCGTGCCCCTGCGCGAGCTGACCTCGGTCCATGACCTCTACCGCGAGAGCGGCCCCTGAGCCGGGTCAGCGGTCCTCGGGGAGGAGCGTGCCGAGCGGCCCGAGGTCGAGGTTCAGGTCCGACGGCGACAGGTCGAAGCGCTCGCACAGCTCCGTCATGGCCTCCTCGAGCCGCATCAACGTCACGCCCAGCACCTCGACCTGCTCGTCCGACAGGTCGCCCTGCTCCATCCGCCGCACGCACTGCCTCTCCACGAGCTGGCGCACGAGCTCGACCAGGGTGAGGACGAGGCGCGACAGGTCACGTTCGACCGCTTCGCGGTCGGCTTCGATGCGCAGGCGGCTGGATCGCGCCTCCCGCACCCGGGTGGCCGGCTCATCTCCAGAGCTCACCATCGACGCCCCCGAAAGTGTCGGATTCGCGCACCGACATGATCAGCGCGCGGACGGAGATGCGTACCAGGTCGATGTCCGCGATGGACAGGACGAGATCCCCGCTCACCACCACGCCGCCGGCCAGCAGCCGGTCCAGCAGGTCGACCAGCGCCACCCGCTCCGCCGGCAGGCGCTCCTCCGCGGCCAGGACGGCGCCGCGCGGTGGCGCGTCGTGGGTCATCGCGGGCCTCCCTCCTCCAGAACCGTGAACGAGTAGGGGGCCCAGGGGCCGGTGAGCTCCAGCTCGATCCCCTGCCCGCGCAGGTCGTCCAGGGTCCGCGCGAACTCCTCCGCGCGCTCCTCGTCGACCAGGTAGGCGCCGTTGAGGACCATCCACTCGTCCCTGCCGGAAAGCTGCGGGTCCTGCGCCCGATGCCGCCGGCTCGCGACCGCGACGCACCTGAGGACGTCGTGGATGCGCTCGGCCCGCGCCCCCGCGTCCCGCCACGACTCCTCGCGGGTGCGCAGGCTCGCCTGGCGCCGCTTGAGGTAGGCGGTGCCGGGACTGGCCGGCTCCTCGCTGCTCGTCTCGGGCGCCACCGGGGCGGTCTCGGTCTTCACCACGTACGCCTTCACCCCCCACTCCTGCCGGCCCGCGACGCGGGTGAGCGTGTCGGCGAAGTCGTCGTGCCGTTCCTCCAGCAGGCGGCGGACCTGCTCCTCGCCGCTGTAGACCGTGACGAGGCGCACCGGCGCGACCGGCCCCAGCCGCGCCACCGCCTCCACCACGCGGTGGTGGGCGTGGGCGGTCGCGCCCAGCCAGTCGAGGTCCTCCATGGATCGCCGCAGCGGCTCCTCGCCGAACTGGTCCAGCGGGACGGTGCTCACGTACGCGACCAGGCCGGACTCGGCGATGGCCCGCACGTCCCGGCCGGCCACCCCCTTCAGGCCCTCCGGGCAGGGGACGGCCACGTCGCTCGCCACGGCGTAGAGGTACGTACCGGCGTCATCCACCGCGCTGTCCCCTTCTGACCGGCCGCTCCTCGACCTCCTCGGCCTCGATCTCGCCCTCGATCGGCTCGATGGCGCGGCGCCGCGGCCGGCCCTCCTCCAGGGCCGCGATCCGGTCGCGCAGCCGGCGGTTCTCCTCGACAAGGGCCCTGTCCTTGCCGGTGAGCCAGGGATCGTGCTCCCACCAGTCGATGCCCATCTCCCTGGCGGTGTCGACCGAGGCGATGATCAGCCGCAGCTTGATCGTGAGCAGCTCGATGTCCAGCAGGTTCACGCGGATGTCCCCGGCGATCACCACGCCCCGGTCGAGGACCCGTTCGAGGATGTCGCCCAGGTTGGCCGGTTCGCGACCCGAGGACACCGAGGACGGGTAGGACTGGCGTCCCACGACCCCCGGCCGGTACTGCTCGGTCATCGCGACTCCTCCACGTAGTCGCCGCTGCCGCGCCGGTAACGCCGCAGCCTCCGGTAGGAGAGCAGATCGCCCTCCGTGTCCAGTTCGGCCTCGTAGAGTGCGAGGATGTCGCCGGAGGAAGGGACGCGGCGGTCCTCGACGACCTCGACGTTGACCAGCCACCCGTCGTCCTCGGGCTTCACCCGGGTCACGCCCTCCGTCTCCCTGCCGGTCAGGTCCGCGATGTGCTGCAACCCGAACCCACCTGCGGTCACGGCGGACAGGCCACGAGGGCGGCGCTTCGGCCGTTCGGCGGTGTCGCGGGCGGGGTCTCTCGAACGCGCCGGAGGCGGAACCCCCTCCTCGCGAGCCCTTCGCCTCTCAGGCACAGGATCACCTCCCCTCGTCCCGCCGCGCCGGCTCGACCCGACCGGGGCCGCCCATCATCCCCTGCAGGACCTCCTGCGTCTCCAGGGCCTCCTCCTCCTCGGAGATCAGGCCGGCGGCCCGGGACTCCTCGATCTCCTCCAGCCGGTGCCTGACCACCGTCGGATCGCGCAGCTCGCGCTCGACCTCTTCCTGGATCAGCTCACCGAGCCGGATCACGCCGTGCAGCGGCGCCAGCGGCCAGCCGAAGACGAGGCTGAGCAGGCCCATCAGCCGCCGCCCTCCCCGGCGCTCACCACGAAGTCGTACGGCGCCAGCGGGCCGTGCAGCTGCAGCTCGATCCGTCCCGCCCACAGCCTGGAGTACTCCTCCACCGCCTCCTCCAGCGTGTCCCGGCGGTCGCTCTCGACCAGGAGCGCCAGGTGGACGGCGTCCCGCTCGTGGGACGGCTCGCGTACGACGGTGAAGACGCTGAGCGGGGCGAGCCGGTCGAGGATGGACTCGGTGTCGGCCTCCCGTTTGGCGCTGACCGCCTGGTTGACGACCTCACCCAGCCGGATGCGCGCCTCCCTGGTCGCGGCCTCGGGCTTGCCCCGGATCTCGTCGCGCAGCTGGGCCGCCTCGACGTTCTCGTTCAGCACCTCCATGAGCACCGCCCGCTCGTCGTAGCGTCCCTTGACGACGAACTCGGCCCGTCCCTCCAGCTCGTCGAGGGCGGCGAGGAACTCGTCGTGATGCGGGGCCAGCAGCTCGTCCACCACCGCCTCCCGGTTCGTCAGCACCGCGCCGAACCGGAGGGGAAGCACGGGAACCTCGGCGGCGGTGGCGTCCAGCAGTTGCTGGTGCGCCACGAGGTCGTCGGGCGTGCCCAGCGGGCCGGCGACCGCCACCTCGCTCACCAGGGCGCCGATCTTGCCGTGCCGTACGAGGCGCACGGGGGCGGCGCCCACGCCGCGCGCGTCGTCGGAGACCTGGACGTCCTCAGGCACGATCCCGTAGACGTAAGTGCTGAGGTCCCGATCCAGGGGTGTGCGCTCCTCCTCGGCCGAGGAGGGAACGGTGTCGACAGACTCGGCCATGGTCAGCCTTCCTCCCTCCGGCTGCGCCGGGCGGGCCGGCGTTCGGTGTCCTCGGTGAGGTCGCCGACCAGCTCGTGCAGCTTGTCCCCTGCGGCCTCCAGCACCCCTTGCGTGATGTCCTTGGTCCTGTCGCCGATCTGGCCGCCCTTCATCTCCTGCATGACCTCCGGCAGCCCCTGGCTCTGTTCGGCGAGATCCAGCCGGTTCACGGCCTCGGCGAAGCGCAGATACGTGTCGACGCTGGCGATCACGATGCGCGCGTCGACGGTCAGAATCTCGATGCCGATCAGTGAGACCCGGACGTAGGCGTCGATCACGAGTCCCTTGTCGAGGATCGTGTCGATCACGTCCGCCAGACCCGTCGGGGTCGGACGTTCCGCCATTCCGCCCGCCGCGGGTTGTACAGTCATTTCCTCGCTCCTCGAGCGTCACCCGCGTCGGGTCGCCACCCTGCGGCGCACCGGCCGCCGGGGCTCTTCCTCCTCTTCCGCGGGACGCCGTCGCACCGGACGCCGGGCGCCCTGGCCCCTGCCGGTCTCGGCGCGGCGACGGGTTCTCTCTTCCTCTTCCTTTTCCTCTTCTTCTTCCGGCTCCTCCTCGTATTCTTCTCCGGGCTCCTCTTCCTCCTCGTATTTGCCTTCCGGCTCCTCTTCCCGCTCTTCTTCTTCGGGTTCCCGCTCTTCTTCTTCGGGCTTCTCGGCCTTCTCGAATTCCTCTTCCGGCCGCTCCTCTTCTTCTTCGCCCTGCTCCTCCTCGACGGCGTCCTGGTGCGACTTGACCACCTTGCCGTCGTGGATCACACCACGCCAGCCGTCTTCCTCCACCTCTTCCGGATGCAGCATCGTCTGCGTCATCACGTGCCGCCGGAAGTGCTTGAACTCCAGACGCGCCCGCCTGCCCTGCGCCCGCCAGATGTTGCCGACGCGCTCGAACAGGCCCTGCGGGTGATACTCGAGGACGAGCAGGACGCGGGTGAGGTCGGGAGTGACGGCGTGGAAGGTCACCGCGCCGTCGACGAAGCCCTTGGGCCCCTTCGACCGCCAGATGATCCGCTGGTCGGGCACCTGCTCGACGATGTGCGACTCCCAGTTCCGATGGGACCAGAAGATCTGCGCCTTCCAGTTGACCTTCTGATCGGACTCCTGGTCGACGTTCTCCACCTTTTTCATGTAGCCCGGGAAAGCCTCGAACTGGGTCCACATGTTATAGACGATCCGGATCGGAGCACCCACATCAATCGATTCGACGATGTTGGTGATCCGCGTCTTCCCGGCCTTTTTCCCCTTCTTCCCCAGCCCTTTAACCGTCTCCTTGACGGCTTCTCCCGCCCCGGCCAGCATCGATTTCCCGAGGATTTTCCCGGGACTCAGGCCCTCCGATCCCGTGATGGCGCTCAACAGTCCGGTTCCGCCGCCCTCCGCGACATCGTTGAGCCTGCCCGTCATGCCTTCGAGCCGATCGGTGAGAGACGACAGCGCCCGCTCCACCAGAGCCTGGACCAGCTTCTGCGCGCCCTCCATGAGGAGATCCTTCGGCAGCACTTCCTGGGCTACCTTCTGGACCGGCCCGGCCTTGCTCTCCTGCGCCATCGATCTCACCTCCGCCCTCTGCGCACAGGCGGGACGGACGGCACCCGCCCGGCTCTCGGCCGCCGCACGCGGGGCTTCTCCTCCTCCGGAGGTTCCTCGTCGTACGCTTCCTCGCCGTACTCTTCCTCGCCGTACTCTTCCTCGTCTTCCGGCTCCTCCTCCGCGGCACGCGGGCGCCCCGCCTGCCGCATCGACTCGGCTCGCCCGTGCAGCTTCTCGGTCAGGGAGTCGATCTGCCTGCTCGTCGCGGCGACGGCGGCCGCCTTGCCGACCTCAAGCAGTTCTCCGCGCAGCCTGCCGGTGAGTTGCTCGATCTCCGGGGACGAGCCGAGAATCTTCAGCCCTTGCCCCAGGAGGCCCCCGCCACCATCGCTCTTTCGCAACGCACCGGCCACCCCAGCCGCCGCCAGGGCGGTCGCCCAGCGCAGCTTGCGACGCCGGCCCAAGTAATAGCCTGCGGCGAGAGCCAGCGCCACTCGGCACCTGTCCTTCATGACCAGCCCTCCTCACTCGGCTGACCTGATCGGTCCCTCCCTGCCCGTGAAGCGGACACGGAAACACATAAACCCCAAAAATGGACAGAGCTTCGTTCGGCTGGCGACGATTACTCTACGTGAAAATAGAAATACGCAGACGTATCACGCATGGGGGTTCGTGCGATCACGATCAGGGTGGAGGGGGGTTCGGTGCCTGGAGTGACGCGGTTGACGCCCTGCCGGAACACCGCGGGGGCCTGCAGTTCCCCGGCAGGGCGTCCGGTCAACCGAGAGCCTTCTCCAGTTGTGCCTTGCTCATCTTGGAGCGGCCCTTGATGTTGCGGCGCCTGGCCTCCTCGTAGAGCTGATCCCGCGTACGGCCGCCCGCTCCGGAGTGCGAGCGCAGCCCTCCGCGCCGGCTCGAGGAGATGTCCTGAGTCGAGGTACGGCTGGCGGTCCGAGACTCACCGGCCCTGGCGCGTTCCTTGTTCACGGTCCGGGCGGCGATCTCCTTGGCCCGCTTGGTGCTTTCGCCCCGCTTCTTGGCGCTGTTCTTGATGTGCTCGTACTGTCGTTCCCGTTTCCGGCTTGATCCGCGAGGCATGTTTCCCCCTTTGCCCGATGTTCGCGGTTGGCGTGTTCGCCATCTACCCAGCTGAAAGCCACGAAACGAACCGGCCGCGCCTCCCGGGCGGGGGGCCCAAGTTTATAAAGAAAAAGGCCGCGATCGCCGTGCTGGCCGGCGCGCTCCAGGGGGGCCCCGTGGGCGCCGGCGCCCAG
>NZ_JBSGFQ010000209.1:0-13806 GCF_053603495.1 Nonomuraea sp. NPDC004186
CGACCGGGCCCGTGAGCTTGCCTGGTCCATGCGGGGGGCGTGCGGAACCGCTTCCTGGGCTGACGCCTGGCGACTGGTCTCCCTGTCGCCAGGCGTCAGCCGATCAGCGCACGGCGTACGCGCGGGTGATGGTCTGGGTCACCGCGCTGCCCGACATGTCGGTCACGACTGCTCGGAGGGAGACGAACCCGGCGGTACGGGGGTTCGGCACTGCCGCCGTCCAGCCGGACCCCTTCCGGACCACCGGAACCGCCCGCCAGTGAGCCCCATCATCGGCGGACATCTCCAGCCGGAGCGACCGTACGTCCGCCGGCCCCGAGCCGGGGTCGCGCTCGATCCACAGCGGCAGCCGGGTCACGCTCCCGCCGGCGGCGCGGTTGGCGTCGTCCAGGCCCTCGGGCCGGAAGCGGACCGCCATCAGCGGCAGCGCCTGCTCCTTCGCGGTGGTCCCGGAGCGGAATGTCCACACCGACTCCACCGCCGTGGACAGCGCCGACGACGACCGCCGCATCGACGCGGTGAGCGTGTACGCGCCCGTCCCCGCGGCCAAGGCGGCCCGCAGCTCACACCGTCCCGGATCGAAGGCGTCGCAGGTGGACAACTCCGCCCGCGCCACCTCCGCCCCGTCCCTGGTCAGCGTGGCGGTGCCGGTGGCGGCGGTGTCCGAGCCCGTCCTGCGCTCGAACCCGTCCGCGAACATCCCCGTCCCCGCGAAGACCAGCTCGTCGCCGGTACGCGTACCGGCCGGCAGCAGGAACGACGGCCCGACGACCGCGGCGTTCCAGACCTCGCTGCGGCTCTCACCGCGCTTCGCCATTCTGCTTCCGCCGAACATCAGCGCGTCGCCGACCTGGAGCCCGCTCTCGTACACCAGCCCGGGCGTCAGGTACTGGACCAGCGTCCCCGGTAGCGGGATCTCGCCGACCGGCCCGCTGAGGGTCGAGCCGGGCGAGTAAGGGGAGCTCAGCCCGAGCATAGGCGTGCCCGACTCCCCCGAACCCCGGTAGGTCGCGGTCACCTTGGCCAGGTCCCGCTGCCTGAAGGCGCGCGAAGGATCCTCGGGAAGGCCGCCGTTACGCCGGTCGACGAGATCGTAGACGTACGGGCTGGGCGTCCGGTCCTTGCTGAGCCAGGTGGTCCTCAGCGAGTACGTCAGCCCGGCCTGGGAACTCGGGACGACGAAGAGCTGGCTGTTGGCGTCTATCCGGCTCTGGCTTCCGCCGTTGCTCCAGGCCCCGTGGACCACTTCCTCGTCGAACCCCGGCTGGAGCTCCGCGCTCGGATCGTCCACTGCGATCTTGACCGGACGGCCCTGACGCGCGTCCACCGTGAACCGCTGGTCGCCGTCCACCCTCAGCGGGCTGTCGGACATCGTCACGACGGTCTTGCCGTCGATCTTCTCGTACATGTAGGCGTAGACGTTCCAGTCGCCCTTGGGCAGCCGGGCCTTGGCCGCGCCGCCCTGGAAGAACAGGGCGTGGATGGTGCCGGACTTCGCGTCGTAGATCTCGCAGATCAAGGGGTCGACCGGGGCGCCCTGCCTGCCGACGACGTTGACGGTGACGTCGTACGACTCCGGCTCGACGTACGCGCCGGCCAGCGTGCGGATCACGGTCTCGCCCGACCTGGCGGTCACCGTGCCCGGATAGTCGCCGGGCGCCTTCCCCGCGGCGTCGATCGTGAGCGTGAGCGACGCCTCGCCCCCGGCCGGGACCGTGATCTGGCCGGCCGGCAGCTTCAGCGTCTCACCGTCCGCCTCCAGGGCCAGGGTGACGGGGGTCTCGCCGGCGTTGGCGTACGTGATCGTCCTGGTCGCCGTACGCTCGTCCGAGCCGTTGTACGGGAACGCCGCCCACACGTTGGCCTGCTGGGCCACGACGTCCTGGCGCAGCACGCGTACCAGGTCGATCAGCCCCGCGCCCTGCCGGTAGAGCGTCGCCCCCTGGACCGGCGCGGCGCTGCCGATCAGCGCGGCCTTGAGACGCGCGCCCGTCCAGTCGGGATGGCGCTGGGCCAGGATCGCCGCCGCCCCCGCCACGTGGGGGGCGGCCATCGAGGTGCCGCCCTTCGACTCGTGACCGCCCCCGGGAACGGCGGCCACGATGCCCACGCCAGGCGCGGTGACGTCGGGTTTGATCGCGTGGTCGCCCGCTCGCGGGCCCGAACCGGAGAAGTCGGCGAGCCGGCCCTGCTTGTCCACCGCACCCACAGTGAGCGCCGCGTCGGCGCTGCCGGGAGTGAAGACCATGGGCCGGTCGTTGCCCGCCGCCACGACGAACAGCGTGCCCGTACGCTCCGACAGCGTGTTCACCGCCTGTTCCATCGGGTCCAGGTCGGGGCCGTCGGGGGCGCCGAGGCTCATGTTCACCACCTTGGCCTTGACCTCGGTGGCGGCCCATTCCATGCCGGCCAGGACGGTCGAGTCCGTCATGCCGCTCCGGCCGCCCACCTTCCCGATGGCCAGGTTCGCCTCCGGCGCCACCCCCCGGTACTTCTCATCGCGGCTCGCCACGATCGAGGCGACATGGGTGCCGTGGCCGTTCTCGTCGCGGATGTCGGGGTCAGTGGTGAAGTTCCGTTCCTGGGCGACCGCGCCCTTCAAATCCGGATGGTCGGGGTCGTACCCCGAGTCCAGGACCGCGACCGTGACGCCCTTGCCCGTGAACCCCTGCTCCCACGCCCGCGGAGCGCCGATCTGCTTGACGCTCTCGTCCAGCGTGAACTCCTTGCGGCCGTCCAGCCAGAGTTTGGTACGCCCGGCCGTCAGAGTGCGGGCTCGGGTGAGGTCGTGCCAGGTCCGGGCGGCGTTCGCCTTGGGCAGGCGGGCCGCGCTCATGCCGAGGGCCGACAGCCGCCGTACCTGGCCCTGGGAGCTGGTGAACCCCTGCGAGATGATGGGGATGTCGGGGGTGTCGGCGTCGCCGTAGCGCCACTGGAGGAGCTGGGTGACGTCGAACAGGCGCCGGTCCAGTACGTCCTGGGCGAGCAGCGGCAGGGCGTCGGACGGGATCACGTACAGATGGCCTTCCCGGACCTGCCGCGTGAAGGAGACCTCACGGCCGGGACCGGGCTGCACGCGATACCTCTGGCCGGTGACCGTGACGCGGTCCCCGGTGATCAGGGTCACGCTGTCCGGCCGCTGGGTGGGCTGCTGGGTGGCTTGCTGAGTGGGGGCCGGCGTCGCGGCCGTGGTCGCCGCCGTCACCAGGACGGCGGCGAGTAATGCCTCGCCTCTGGTCACGGGCTGCCCTCCGGCGTCGCGGGGAGCTCGTCCGTCCAGTCGGTGGTCACGGTGATGTACCCGTCGGTCCGCGCCACGCCTCCGTCGCCGGCAAGGAGGAGGTTGGCACGGACGACCCGGGCGCTCTCGGGATCGACGACCAGCTCGATCGGCTTCCCTTCGCCGTCGGGGTCGGGCATCCGCAGGGCCTGGCCGCCTTCGACCGCGCCCGTGTTCTCGACTCCCGGCGTCGCGGCGAGCGCCCGGAACGCCGCCGAACGGACCTCCGTGGGCACGGGCAGCTCCGTGATCAGCGCGAGCAGGGTGAGGGTGGGGTCCCCCTGGATCTCGGACGCGGACATGTCGTTCGGGTTGCCCTTACGCTGGACGATCCACGCCTTCAGCGCCTCCGGATCCGTCGGCAGCTTCTCGAGGTCGGCGAAGCTCACGTCGGCGCCCTTGAGCGCGAGCGAGACCGGGGTCGATACGACGTCGCCCGGAGGGTCGCCCGGCCCGTTCCTCGTCCAGCGCCTGCCGTCGCGCGAGGTCCAGCTCTCCATGGGGGGAATGTCGCTCTGTGACACCGTGGCGGTGACGTGCCAGTAGGTCCCGGAGCTTTGCGGCATACGTTCCGCGCTGACGGCAGCCATGAGCAGGACCTCCTTGCCCGAGACCGGAGCCGCGGCGATCACCTGCGCCGGTGCGCCGCCGTTCGTGACCGCCCCCGTAGCGATCACGACCGCGGCGGCCGCCCCGGCGGCGACCAGCGCCACGCCCGGTACGAACCACCTGACGCGCCCCCGGCCCAGCGTCCTGTGGCCCCGCGTCCTGTGCTGGAGCCTGCTTCGGCTGCGCGCGGCCACCTCCTCGGACGGCTCCGGCTTGGCCAGCAGGCTGGCCACTTCCTCCAGGTCATTCATGGGGTCTCCTTGCCTTTGAGTGCGCTGTCGATAAGGGCGCCGTCGATCCGGGCGTGGATCTTGGCGCGGGCCCGGCTGAGCCGCGAACCCACCGTGCCGATGGAGATGCCGAGGGCCTGTGCGATCTCGTCGTAGCTCAGCCCTCCCAGCGCCAGGAGCAGCAGCACGTCACGCTCGCCACCGTTCAGCGAGGCGAGCGCCATGGCCAACTGTGGCTGCATGCGCTGGGCGGATACCGAAGCGACGACCCGGTTCTCGTGCCCTTCCACGACCGGTGCGGGGTCCAGCCGGGCCAGCGCCTTGTAGTGGCGGGCCTCCTTACGGCGATGCCTGGCCACCAGGTTCGTGGCGAACCCGAACAGCCAAGGCCGTAATCCCCCCAGCTCCGGGTCGAACCGATCCCGCCGATCGAACGCCAGCAGGAACGTCTCCGCCGCGATATCCTCGGCCACCTGCGTGTCCAGGCGGCCCGCCACGTACAGGTAGATGTCGCGGAAATAGCGGTCATGCACGGCGGTGAACAGCTCGGGGTTCCGCCGATAACCGGCGACGAGGTCGGCGTCGGTCACCTGCTCGCCCACGTCGGCGGTCACGTGCCCGTCTCCATCATGAGTGTGCCTTCCGGACGTGATCATTGCTTTCATCCATCCTTCGTCGCAGGCCCACTTCTTCTTCCCACCACCCCCGACCGCCCTCCCAGCACCCACCGCCCCACCGCACATCAGCGGCGTACCGGGTGGCGGTTCGGATCAGGTACTGGCATCGGTGACCATAAGTCGGCCGACGCGGGGGAGCGTCAGCTGGGCGGCCTCGTGCCGGCCACCCGCTCGGCAGCGTCGGCGCGCGGCGACCGGACCAGCTCGCCCTCGGTGACGCCCGGCCCGACCTCTCAAGGACCCGACGACGTGTGTCCTCGACCCGCCGCGCGTGCGGGGAGCCCTGAGGCCGCGGACGGCGGAGCGCGCACATCACCGAACCGGATCGTCCGTCAGCGTGGCTGGTCGGGCTTGATCGGGAGGCCGTGTGAGCCGGTCGGGTCGTACCGCAGGAGCGTTTGGAGATCGGCGACGGGCAGGACTCCGGAGACCGGCGGGCGGCCGTTGATCACGAGGCTGGGCACGCCGGTGACGCCGTGCTCGGTCGCGCGGCGCCGGTCGGCGTGGACCTCGTCGGCGTAACCGTCGCCGTCCAGGACAGCGCGCACCTCTCCGGCGTTCAGCCCGGCCTCGCCGCCCAGGCGCCGCAGGACCTGCAGGTCGGCCACGTTGAGCCCTTCGGTGTGGTATGCGTGCAGCAGCAGCTCCAGCGTCTGGTCGGCCCGGCCGCGGTCAGCGGCGAGCTTGACCAGCCGGTGCGCGTCGAAGGTGTTCACCGGGCGGGCCAGCTGCAGGTTCAGCTCCCGGCCTTCGGCCGCGCCCAGCGACCGGATCCGGGCGATGCGGGCGGGCGCCTGCTCGCCCCACCAGCCGGCCATGGCCTCTGCGGCGGTCGGGCCGGGGGTTCGGCCTTCGTCCGGTGCGAGTTCGTAGCCGCGCCAGATGATCTCGATGCTGTCGCGGCCGGTGTGCTGGGACAAGGCGGCCGTCAGACGTCTTTTGCCGATGTAGCACCAGGGGCACAGCACATCGGCGTATATCTCAAGCTTCATGAGCGTCCCGCACGGTGATCGTGGTTGATGGAGCGAGTTCGGCCCACCCGGCGGCCTGCAGGCGCCCGCCGGGAGGGATCGGGCGATCAGGCATCGAGGCGCTGCGGCCCGGGTCCGATCTCTCAACCGCAGTTGAGGTCAACCGCCGGGCGGAGGCGTAACCGACCCTGCTCTACTTCCGGCCGGAAGCAGCCTCCGGGAGTGACTTCCGGAAACACGACGCAGCGATGAGGTGGCGCCTGCTTCCAGGGCTGCCAGTGGCCGTGGGGCCTGGGTTCGTCTGAGCGCGCGCTGCGCGGTCGTGCGAAGACAGCTTCCCCGCAAGTGGGCGGCGGGGGCGACCGACTGGCTCGCCGAAGGACCGGTGCTGGACCGATCAACGAGTATCACCGAGCTGCGAGGGCGGTCTGAGAGGACGTTCTGCGAGGGATATGCGCCGAGACCGGCGGGCGGCGTTCAAGAGGGAGGCCGCCCGCCGGCTGGGGTCACGGGTCCTTGCAGCCCTTGCCCGGCTTCGGGCATCCCGGGCCCGGTGTGGACTTGACCAGCATGAACCTGGCCGTGCCGACAGCCGAGGTGTTGCCGGCCTTGTCGGTGGCCCGGTAGGTCACGGTGTGGGCGCCCGGCTGGGTGACGGCGAGCGGCTTCGCGTACACCGCGTACGGCTGGCCGTCGAGGGAGTACTCCACCGTGTCGACCCCGGACCCGGCGTCGGTCGCGGTGAGCGTCACCGTGGCGGAGCCCACGTAGTTCCAGGCCCAGTCCATGTTGCCGGTGATCTGCGCCGTCACCTGCGGCGCGGTGGTGTCCTCTCCCGGAGGAGCCGCCACGGTGAACGTCACCGAGCCCACCGGCGAGGTGTTGCCGGCCTTGTCGGTGGCCCGGTAGCGCACGGTGTGCGCGCCCGCCCGGTTGACCGACACCGGAGCCGAGTACGCCGTGAAGGCGCCGTTGTCCAGGGAGTGCTCCACGGTGTCGACCCCGGACTGGGTGTCGGTCGCCGTGAGGGTGACGGTCGCGGAGCCGATGTAGTTGCCGTCGTCGTTCCGGTCACCGGTCACCTGGGCGGTCACCTGCGGGGGAGTGGTGTCCTTCTCCTGCTCCGCCACCACCGTGAACGTCGTCGTGCCCGGGTCGGAGGTGTTGCCCGCCTTGTCGGTGGCCCGGTAGGCCACGGTGTGGGCGCCCGGCTGGGTGACGACGAGAGGCTGCGCGTACACCGCGTACGGCTGGCCGTCGAGGGAGTACTCCACCGTGCCGACCCCGGACCCGGCGTCGGTCGCGGTGAGGGTGACGGTCGCGGAGCCGATGTAGTTGCCGTCATCGTTACGATCGCCCGCCACCTGGGCGGTCACCTGCGGGGGAGTGGTGTCCTGGCCTGGAGGGGCCACCACGGTGAACGTCGTCGTGCCCGGCTCGGAGGTGTTGCCGGCCTTGTCGGTGGCGCGGTAACGCACAGTGTGCGCGCTCACCTCGTTGACCGTCACCGGAGCCGAGTACGCCGTGAACGGCCCGCCGTCGAGCGCGTACTCCACCGTTTCCACGCCCGACTCGGTGTCGGTCGCGGTGAGGGTGACGGTCGCGGAGCCGATGTAGTTGCCGTCGTCGTTCCGGTCGCCCGCCACCTGCGCCGACACCTGCGGCGCGGTGGTGTCCGTGCCGCCGCCGTCGGTGACCACCAGTTCGCCGACCATCTGGCCGTGACCGGGAATCGCGCAGAAGAAGCGGTACTTGCCCGGAGTGAGGTTCACCTGCGCCTGGTGCCGGCCGCCGTTCGCGTCGAAGGGGCTGGCGATGATGTTGAGGCTGACGTCGTGATTGTAGCCGGGGGTGGAGACGTCGAAGGTCAGGGTGTGCGTCATGCCGGTGGTGTTGCCGGTCGCCGCACTGTTCTCGAAGACGATGGTGGTGGGCCCCGCGGTGGCGGTGTCCGGCGTCGACTTGTACGCGGTCATGCTGTTGTCGGCGTTCCAGGTGAGCACCTGGTCCGCCTGGGCCGTCAGCCGCATGGGGGGCTGCGCGCCGGCCCGGACCGATGACAGGAAGAGCGCGGGAAGCCCCACGGCCAGCAGCACCACGGCCAGGCCCGGCGCCGTGGCAGCGGCTTTGAACGTCCTGCGTAAGGCATGGATCAATCGGACATGCATGGGATCGATGCACCTCTCAAAGTCTGCGCGGCTGGGGTGGGGTGCCGGGCGGGGTTAGCGCCCCGGCCCGGCACCCGGCCGATGGACCGGCCTAGAGTTCGCGCACCCGGATGTTGCGGAATTCGATCGCGTCGTTGTTGCTGTGGTTCTGCAACCCGACGAACCCGCTGATGAACTGGCGCAGGTCCGTGGGCGGGTCGCCGGCGCGGGACGACGTCTTGCCCGGCGTGTTGTCGAACTCGTTGATCACCTTGCCGTTGCGGGTGATCGTGTAGTGCTGCCCGACCGCCCGGACCTCGTAGTCGTTCCACGTGCCCTTCGGGGTGACCCCGGCCTTGTCCAGGCCCATGGCGGCGAAGTTGTAGACGGAGCCGGTCTTTTGCGGCTCGCCCGTGTCGCCGTCGTAGATCTGGATCTCGTGACCGCAGAAGATCGCGACCCAGGCGGGCGACGTACGGGCCGAGCCGGTCGTTCCGCAGCTTCCAGCCGGACGTTGCTCCAGCGGCGTTCTCGGGTCGGGGAACCGTACGAAGACCCCGCTGTTGGCGCGGAGCGCGTCGGGCGCGACGTCACGGAACTGCAGCCTCAGCGAGAAGTCGGCGTACGCCTTCTTGGAGTACCACAGCATTCCGAGACCGCCGGAAGCGCGGATCGTGCCGTCCGGCTGCAGGTTGAACTGTCCTGACGGGGCCTGCGTCCATCCCTGGAGCGACTGCGCCGTCCCGTCGAAGAGGGTCTCGTATCCGTTCGTCTTGCCGATCTGGGACTCGGCGGCCGCCTTCTTGAGCGCGGACGCCTCGCGGTCGTCGATGACGCCGTCCTTGCGGGCCTTGTTCACCACGTCGTTGAGGTGGCTCATGAACTCGCCGTGGTTCTTCCAGCCGCGCTCGTCGTCGATCAGGTCGTTCAGCGTGCAGCCGCCGCCGGCCACGCGGTTGGCCACGCCGGTGTCGGTGTCGAGCAGCCGGACCGTCGGCCGGGCGTCGGGGGCGGTGCATTCGACCTTGACGTCGATCGTGCCGGTGGCCGTCGTGCCGTCGGCGTAGGTGACCTTCAGCGTCGCCTTGTAGGTGCCGAAGTCCTTGTAGGAGTGCGTGGGGTTCGCCTCCTTCGACGGCCTGCCGCCGTCGCCGAAGTCCCACTCCCACGACACGCCGCCGGCCTTCGTGCTGGAGAACGCCATCGTCCTGGGGTCGCTCTGCCGGACGGGACGCGCCACGGCCAAGCTCGGGTTCGGCGTCGCCGGACCACCCTTGTAGGCGACGCGGATCAGCTTCTGGTTGGGGTGGAGGCTGAAGAACCCGCCCGCGTAGTCGAGCATGTAGAGCGCGCCGTCCGGCCCGAACTTGGCGTCCATCCACGACTGCATCTGGGTGTTGCCGCCGCCGCCCGGGATGATCTGGCGCAGGTCCTCGCCGAACACGGGCCGGCCCGCCTCGGGCACGGTCTTCGGGTCGACGGTCACGGCGACGCGGTTGTTGCCGTTGGACTCGTCACCGATGAACCACTTGTTCTCCCAGTACGCCGGCCACGCCACACCGCTGTCGGTGTCGACCTGGGAGCGATGGTAGGTCGGCCCCGACATGACCGCCTGGCCGCCGCCCTTGAGGTAGGGAATGGTGAGGGTCTCCTCGCCCGGCTTGTACGTGGGCAGGCCGCTGCCGTCGTTCCGCTTCGGGTAGACGGGGCCGCCGCCCTGCGGCGAGTACCAGATCATGTTGGAGCGCGCCGGCGGGATGTCGACGAGGCCGGTGTTGCGCGGTGAGGTGTTCTTCAGGTGGTCGCAGTCGTACCAGTCGGCGGGCTGGGTGGCGTCGACGTTGCTGCGGTCACGGTAGGGCTGCTTGTCGCCCATGCAGTACGGCCAGCCCTGGTTGCCGGCGGACCTGAGGATCGTCGCGGTCTCGTACTTGGCGGGACCCCAGGTCTCGCTGGGGCCGCCGGCGTCGGGACCGACCCATCCGGCGGTCAGCCAGTCGTTCACGTTGTCCCAGGCGATGCGCGCGATGTTGCGGACGCCCATCACCCAGATCTCCGGGCGGGTCTTGCCGCCGCCCTCCTCCTTGCCGGTGAACAGGTTGCCCTTGGGGATGGTGTAGGTGCCGTCGGGCTCCGGGTGGATACGGAGGATCTTGCCGTTGAGGTCGTTGGTGTTGCCCGCGGTACGGCGGGCGTCCTGGAACGAGACGCCCTTGTAGTCCGCGGTCCAGTTGTTGCCGGAGTAGCCGCCCGAGCCGCCGGAGGAGTTGCTGTCACCGCTGCCGACGTAGAGGTTGCCGTCCTTGTCGAAGGCCATGCCGCCACCCGCGTGGCAGCAGCTGTGGATCTGGGTGTCCCACTGCAGCAGGTCCTTGCGGGTGGCCTGGTCCATGGTCTGGTTGGCGGCGTCGTAGGTGAGCCGGGAGACCGTCCGCTTGCCGATCCGCTTGTCCCTGTCGATCGACTCGTGCGGCATCCAGTAGACGTAGACCCAGCCGTTCTGCTCGAACTTGGGGTCGAGCGTGATGCCGATCAGGCCTTCCTCGTTCTTGACCAGTTCGTCGCCGCTGCCGCGGTTGCCCATGACGGCGAGCGTGGTCAGGAGCTTGACCTGCTTGGTCTTCGGGTCCCACTGGTGGATGGTGCCGCAGCCGAGGCCGACCTTGGGGTCGTTCCAGTCGGCGATCGGGCCGGTCGTGCAGGCCGCCTTGCCGATGTAGAAGACCTTGCCGTCCGGGGCGATGGTCAGACCGTGGGGCTCGCCGATCTGGTCGAGCTGGCCCTGCTTGTTCTGCGCGGTCAGCCGCTCGACGGTGTAGTTCGAGGCGATCGTCGCCTGGCAGTCACCGCGCACCAGGCCGGCCGCCCACCGGATGGCGCCGCCGAGGTGGCTCTGGAACTGCTCGTCGCCGGTGTAGCCGGCCTTGGTGCCGCCCATGCCGGTGTAGAACGACCGACCACCGTCGTAGTCGCGGCACCACGAGATCGGATGGAACGCGCCGTTGCCGTTCAGGCCCTGGTCGTACGTGTGCTCGCCGACCTGCGCGACCGTGTGGACCTTGCCCAGCGGGTTGGGGCTCCAGTTCATCCACGTGTCGGTGCGCTTCACGGTGAAGGGCAGCCCCTTGTTCGCCGGGTGCTGGCGGTCGACGAGGTCGACGACGGCCTCCTGCGGCTTGCTCTCCGGCGGCTCTCCGGCGGTGGGGCCGAACAGCCGCAGCTCGGCGAGCTGGATCAGGGGCTCGCCGCTGTTCGCGGTGATGTTGAGCCGGTAGTACTGGTACGCCGTGCTGTTGGCGAACGTGTATTCCTTGGTCTGGAACCGCTGGGAAAAGCTCTCCCCGCTCCGCTTGTCGAGGTCGGTCCAGTCCGTCCCGTTCTGGGAGCCTTGTAGGGCCCAGTCCTTCGGGTCACGCCCGGGGAAGTCGTTGGCGGACGTCAACGCGTAGTGCGCGATCGCGACCGGCTTCTCGAGCTTCCCCTGGATCCATCCGGTCGGCGTCCGGGCCAGCCACTTGGTGTCGTTGCTCCCGTCGAACAGCTTGTCCTTCGTCTCGTTCGGCGGGTTCTCAGCGCTGGCGGCGCTCTCCACCACCTTCTCCGGAGGGGGCAGGGCGCCGGCGGGGCGGGTGCCGATCAGTTCGGTGAACCAGGCCGAGTCCGCCTGGGCGCGCGCGGCGTCGTGGACTCCGACGAACCCGCCGCCGTCCCTGATGTACGCTTGGAAGGCGGCCAACTGGCCGTCGTTCAACTCCGCGCCCTTGGCGGACAGGAACACCACGCCGCGGTAGCGCGCCAGGTTGTCGGTGGTGAAGACCGCCGGATCCTGCGAGGCGTCGACGGAGAAGCCGTTCTTCCCACCCAGTTCCTTGATCGCCGCCGTGGCCTGCTTGACCGGGTCGTCCTGCTTGTCGGCGGGGCCGTGGAAGACCAGCACGCTGACAGGGCCCTTTCCGGGGCCGTGTTCCGGCGGCTTCGGGGCGGCGGCCTGTGCCTGGGCGGGTACGGCGGCGGGGGTCGCCAGCCCGAGGATCAGGACGGCGCTCGACATCGTGATCAGTAAGCGGCGCCAAGCGGTCGGTCGGGGCGGTAAGAGGGCTTTTCGGCCCATCGTTCGCTCCTTCGGGTTGAGGGTGATTAGGGACCTGCTGGGGAAGAGCTGAGGGTTCTGCCGCGGCCGGGTCCTGGGCCGCGTCAGTGATGCGCGCCCGTCGTGGGGCTCGTCGTGGGGCTCGTCGTGGGGCCCGCGTGGCCGTCACCCGAGTGATCGGGGACGTTCCCGTCCGCGTCGGTGACCGTGAAGATCCCGGCCATCCCCATGTCGGAGTGGCTCTGGACGTGGCAGTGGTACATCCACGCTCCCGGGCCGACGCGTTCCCCGGCGATCACCTGGAAGCCGAACGACTCGGCCGGTCCGGTGATCTTGGTGTCGATGATCCGGCTCTGGTCCTGCGGGTGTTCCAGCAGGCCGGTGCGGTTGTCGGCCCAGCGGTGCCCGTGGATGTGGAACGTGTGGTAGAACTCGCCGTGCGTGATCACGATCCACTCCACCCGCTCGCCGAGCTTCGCGACGAACTCGGGCGCCTGGTGGGCCGGCTGGTTGTTGATCGACATGTCGTTGAAGACGACGGTGAACTGCTTGTCCGGCCTGATGTCGCCCCTACGACGGACCACCAGCGGCCCGTAGAGCCCCTGCCGGATCCCCCCTGTGCCATGATCGGTTCCCACGACGTGGTCGTGGTAATGCCAGTAGCCGGCGCTGCCGGGCTCGATGCTGCCGCCCGGGCGCCGGCCGGGGGCGTGGGTGCGCCAGGTGTAGGTACGCCGGCCGCCCGGTTCCACCACGCTGTCGTTCAGTCGGGTGCCGTCGCTGGCCGCGTCGTAGTCGACCCCGTGCACGTGCAGGCTGGCCGGCACGTCCAGGTTGTTGACCATCTCGATCTCGAGGGTGTCGCCCTCGACCATTTCGATGAGAGGGCCGGGGATCGTGGGCTTGCCGGGCTCCAGGCCGTAGCCCAGCCGGCCGTCCGGCAGCCGCTCGGCGTAGAGGGTCATGCGGCGGACGTTGCCCTTGCCGGGTTTGTCCGCGGGCTTGTCGATCGTTGCTTCTGCCTGGCTGGATGCCACTAACGGTGCGACCGCGGCGAACGCCGCGGAGGCGGTGAAGGCACGCCGGGAGAACAGGCTTTTCGCCATGCCTCTGCCTACCTCGGTCATGGTTCCCCAATCGGTGACGGCGCCCCACTCGCGTGAGGGCTGGGATGCGGCTGCTCGTGTGGTTCGGGAGCGAGCGTGTAAGAGTGGGAATCACAGAGGGTCGAGGGTGGTAGTTAGGGTGACCGCCGATGGAAGTACGCGCCTTTTTTGACCAAATGTCAAGACTTTCGCCAGAATCTGGCCAAAGGTCTGCGCGATCCTCTACATGGCGGCCCGCCGGGTGTGTCGGTCGCATCCGATCGACGTGGCGATAGGGCACGCGCCGGTCATCTTCTGCTTGACCATCGGTAAAAGTCGCTCTTAGCATCGCGGCTAGTGACATATCGGACGTATTTCTCGTCCGGCATGGAGCCCGACACGTAGGAGCTTGTATGGACAAGGTCGGGGTGTGGCTCATTGGGGCACGGGGATCCGCGGCGACCACCGCGACCGCCGGTGCCGCGGCGATCAGGGCAGGGCTCGCGCCCCCGCAGGGATGCGTGAGCGAGTCCCCGGGATTTCCCGCGAGGCTCGTCCCGTTCGCCGGCCTGGTCTTCGGCGGCCACGACATCAGCGAGGTCTCCTTACGCAAACGCGCCGAGCGCGCAGCCGCCCGTGGCTCTCCAACTGACCGGTCGCCACCTGGAAGCGGAGGTTGAACAGCTCCTCCTTGGCCTCCTTCAGCTTCTGGACGAG
>NZ_JBSGFQ010000210.1:0-12708 GCF_053603495.1 Nonomuraea sp. NPDC004186
CTCACCGCGCCCCGACAGCACCCACGGCACCACACCCGACACCACAGGAGCGTCCCCGGAGGTGCCCAGCTGCGGCTCGGGAGCCTGCTCCACGATCACGTGCGCGTTCGTCCCGCTCACCCCGAACGACGACACACCCGCCCGCCGCGGCCGGCCGTCCGGCTCCGGCCACTCCCGCGCCTGCTCCAGCAGCCGGACCTGGCCCTGCTCCCAGTCGACATGGCTGGACGGGGCGGACACGTACAGGGTCTGGGGCAGGAGGCCCTCGCGGGCGGCCATGACCATCTTGATCACACCGGCCACGCCCGCGGCGGCCTGCGTGTGCCCGATGTTCGACTTCACCGACCCGAGCCACAGCGGCGCCGCCGCGTCACGGTCCCGCCCGTACGTGGCCAGCAGCGCCTGGGCCTCGATGGGGTCGCCGAGCGTGGTCCCCGTCCCATGCGCCTCGACCACGTCCACGTCGGCGGCCGTCACCCCGGCGTTGGTCAGCGCCTGGCGGATCACCCGCTCCTGCGAAGGACCGTTGGGCGCGGTCAGACCGTTGCTGGCTCCGTCCTGGTTGACCGCCGTGCCCCGGATGACCGCCAGGACCTGGTGGCCGTTGGCCCGCGCGTCGGACAGGCGCTCCAGCAGCAGCATGCCGACACCCTCGGCGAACACGGTGCCGTCGGCGTCGTCGGAGAAGGCCTTGCACCTGCCGTCGCGGGCTAGCCCCTGCTGCCGGCTGAAGTCCACCATCAGCTCGGGGGTCGGCATGACGGTCACGCCGCCCGCGAGCGCGAGCGTGCTCTCGCCGCTGCGCAGCGACTGGCAGGCCAGGTGGATGGCGACGAGCGAGGAGGAGCAGGCGGTGTCCACCGTGACCGCGGGGCCCTCCAGGCCCATGCTGTAGGCCACCCGGCCGGAGATGACGGAGCTGGTGTTGCCGGTCTGCACGTACCCCTCGACGCCCTCGGGGAACGGCCCGAGCCCCGAGACGTAGCCGGTCTGCGTCCCGCCGACGAAGACGCCGGTGGGGGTGCCGCGCAGCGTGCCGGGGTCGATCGCGGCCCGTTCCAGCGCCTCCCAGGCGACCTCCAGCACGTGCCGCTGCTGCGGGTCCATCACCAGGGCCTCGCGCGGGCTGATCCCGAAGAAGCCGGCGTCGAAGTCGCCCGCCCCTTCGAGGAAACCACCGTCCCGCGCGTACGTCGTACCGCCGGCCGTGTGGTCCTCGTCGTAGAGCGTCTCGAGGTCCCAGCCCCGGTCGTCGGGGAAGGAGGAGATCCCCGAGCGGGCCTCCACCAGCATGTTCCACAGGTCCTCCGGCGAGTTCACCCCGCCGGGGTAGCGGCAGCTCATCGCCACGATCGCGATCGGCTCACGATCCTTCGCCTCGACCTCGCGCAGCCGGCGGCGGGCGCGCTGAAGGTCGGCGGTAGCACGCTTGAGGTAGTCCCGGAACTTGTCGTCAGTGGCCATGGGATTCTCAACCAGCCTTGAGGTAGTGAGGCGGAACGGGACGGACGTGGGCCGGCGCGGTCTAGCCGGCTGTCCTCCGGTGGCGGAGCACGTGCTCTTCCAGGTCCTTGACCAGGTCGTGCGGGGTCGGGGTCTCCCGTATCTCCTGGCTGGTCTTCTGTGCGCGCTCGGTGAAGGTGGAGTCGTTCAGGATCCGCTGCAGTTCGGTGCGGAGGGTGTCGGCCGAGAACCGGTCCGGCGGAAGGTGCACGCCCACGCCGTGCGCTTCGATGGCCTCCGCGACCTGGTCCTCGTCGTGCAGCGCGTGCGGGATGATGAGCTGCGGGACGCCGTTGAGCAGCGCCGTCAGGGTGCTGCCGGTCCCCGCGTGGTGGACGATCGCCGAGCAGCTCTTGAGCAGCGGGTCCAGCGGCACGAACCCGGGGATCCGGACGTTGTCGGGGACGGTGGCCCCGGCGGGGACGGAAGCGGGGCCCAGCAGGGCGACGACCTCGATGTCCAGGTCGGCGACGGCCTCGAACAGGTCGGGGTATCCCAGCTTCGCGCGGCCGGCCCACACCTCCTGGTAGGAGTTGCCCAGGGTGACGCAGACCCGCGGCCGCTCCGGTTCCGTCCGCAGCCAGTCGGGGATGGTCCCGGGGCCGTTGTACGCCACGTAGCGCACGGGCAGGTAGTCGTACTCCGCCGGCAGGCGCAGCCAGGAGGGGATCGAGTCGATGGTCGTCTGGCCGAGGACGAGGTCGTCGTCGTACTCGCAGCCGTACTTCTCCAGCTTGGCGGTCAGCCAGTCGCGTACCGGGTCCTCGCCGGCGGCCTCCGGACGCTCGGCCCGCAGGCGCAGGAACAGCTCGCGTAAGCGGCCCCAGTGGTCGCGGCCGATGGTCGTCCGGGCGTGCGCGGCGCCGCAGGCGGCCGCCGCCACCGGTCCCGTGTACGTCATGCTGTCCCAGATGACCAGGTCAGGGCGCCACGAGCGGCAGAAGGCGACCATGCCGTCGAAGACGGACTCGTCGGTGTTCACGTCCAGCGCCATCGGGGAGGCGAAGGCCGCGAGGCAGTCGCGCACGTACTCGTAGGTGAGGACCTCGGGCCGGATCTCCGTGATGGAGTACCCGGACCCGTAGATGGTCTCCTCGGGCGCCATCGCCGCGACGCGCTCGGCGTAGCGCGCCTCGTCGCCGACGGCGACGCCCATCAGTCCCGTCTGCTGCACCAGGGGCATGATGTCGGGTTGTGCCGCGATCACGACGTCGTGGCCCGCGGACTTGAGCGCCCAGCCGAGCGGCACCACGAGGTTGAGATGAGCGCTGGCCGCGAGTTGGGTGACAACGACGCGCATTCCGCATCCTTCCGGCAGGTACAAGGTCGGCCGGGCGGCGGCGCGCAATGCGCCCTTCCGCTCACAGGTGGGTGTCGTGAGCAGGTCCGCCAGACCCCATCGACTCTCACGAGACAGTAATCAGCCACGTGAGAGGCACCGACCCCTAGATCACCCCTCAGGCCCCCCTGGGGACTTCGGCCGTACTGGGGTGTTCGCCGAGCCGTCGCAGGGTGAGTGCGAGGGTCAGGCGGGCGCGGCCCTCGGCCGGCTGCACGGGGAAGCCGAGCTCGCTCTCGGCCCGGGCCAGCCGGGCGGCGACGGAGCTGCGGTGGATGTAGAGCCGGGAGGCGGTCTGGCGGATGGAGTCGCTGGCCGCGAAGACGTCCAGCGTCGCCAGGACGGAGTCCCCGTTGGGCGCTTCCGCCAGGCGGTCCAGTGCGGCGACGTCCGGGGATCCGCCGATGGCCTCGTCCGGCAGGTGCTCGGCGAGCAGGGCGAAGCCGCCCAGCCGGTCCCAGTGCACGACCCTGCCCCACAGCTCCCCCGGGCCGGCGAAGCGCAGTGCCGTACGCGCCATGTGCCAGGCCCGCGCGGCGCTCGCGGACGGAACGCGCGGGCTCACCCCGACCGCCGAGCTCGTGCTCGCGAGAGCGTCGGGCCAGGGCGGGCCGGAGACGATGACCCCGTACACCTGCCCGAGGCGGGCCACCCTGCCCCCGAGCCCGGAGGCGTCTCCGGCGACGGCGAACACCTGCACGGAACGATCCGGCCTCAGCCCGAGGAGCTTCAGCGCCCGGGAGCGTCCGGCCTCGTCGGCGGCCGAGCCGAGGACGAGTTCGACGAGCGCCGGATCGCCGAACGCCAGGGCGGGCTCCCTCCTGCCCAGGACGGCGGCGCAGGCGATGGCGAACCGTTCGACGAGCATGGCGTCGATCGGGAACGCGTCGCCGCGCCGCTCGATCCACACCTCGCCGCCGTTCACGAGCTCGTGCCTCCTGGAACCCGGGTCGGCGGGCCCGTCGAGTGCGCCGCCGCCGGCACTCACCCGCCGATACACCCCCAGACCGGGAACGCTCACCCCTACGGGGCATTCCGCGAGCCGCGAAGCCTCCAGCAGCAGCCGCTCCAGATCGGTCCCGTTCTGCAGGAGCACGTCGAAGAAGCTGATCACCCTGAGCTCGTCACCCGCGTGGGCGTCGAGTTCGGAAAGGCGCAACAGCAGGTGCTTCATCAGGTTGACCTCGGCTCTGATTTTGCGTTCACTCGGGCTCGGAAAAAGCGACGCCGCGGCCGGCGGTCGCCATTCGGGGTGAATGTTCGCAACGGAACGGTATACGGATGCCGGGGCTTCGCGGCCGGTCCGGGGAACGGAATCCCGCCCTATAGGGGATACGCACGGGTCGGATAGGGGTCCGCCCTCGATCGGCCTTCACCTAGCGTCGGCAGGGCCGCTCACCTGCGCATTGTGCGGCATTTCGATGAATGGCCCAGGGCGTGGGGCGCCGTCTCCGCGCCGAACGTGATGAGGTGGTTGACTTGGCCCGAGCCCCCAGCGCCAGGGGAACCCTGCCGTTCGGCGACCACGTGACCTGGTACCGGGTGACCGGCACCCCGGGAAAGGGGAAGCCGGCGGTGGTGGCCCTGCACGGAGGGCCCGGCGGCACCCATGACTATTTGCTCCCCATGGCGGAGCTCGCCGACGCCGGCTGGCCGGTCGTCCATTACGACCAGCTCGGGAACGGCGGTTCCACGCACCTGGACGACGCGGATCCGGGATTCTGGACGCCGGAGTTGTTCGACGACGAGCTGGGCAATCTGCTGAACCGCCTGGGAATCGCCGGCGACTACGTTCTCTTCGGCCATTCCTGGGGCGGTCTGCTGGCCGCCAAACACGCCTCCGAGCGGCCGTCCGGGCTGCGCGGCCTGGTCATCGCGAACTCGCCGGCCTCGTACCCGGAATGGCGTAAAGAGCTGAAGATCCTGCGCGACCTGCTGCCGAGCGGGGTGAACGAGACGCTGCTCGCCCACGAGGCGGCCGGGACGACGGACACCCGCGAATACTTCGACGCGATGATGGTCTTCTACAACCGGCACGTGATCCGTACGCGGCCGTGGCCACGCGAATTCAAGGCCACGTTCATGGACACGCTCAGCAATCCGACCGTCTATCAGGCCATGAACGGGCCGTGCGAATTCCACGTGATCGGCAGCCTGAAGGACTGGGACGTCCTGGACCTCCTGCCCGGCATCGACGTGCCCACGTTGGTGCTCTCGGGCCGGCACGACGAGGTGACCCAGGAGTCGGTCCGGCCTTTCCTCGAGCTCATTCCCGGGGCCCGCGGAAAGGTCTTCGAGGATTCCAGCCATTCGCCACATCTGGAGGAGCCGGAGCTCTTCCGGCGGGTCATGCTCGAATTCCTCGCCGGCCTGGCCTGACTTGGGCCGCCTCTTCATGCCCTTGCCCAAGGAGAGAAATCTTGAACGACGCCACCGATATCGTGAAGAGCGACGCCGAGCTCGCTGCTCGCTACGGATCGCCGCTTTACGTCTACGACCTCGAACGTGCCGTCGCCGCTTACGACGACCTCCGCGCTTCCCTGCCCGAGGGAACGGTCGTCTATTTCTCGTTCAAGGCCAATCCCCATCCGGAGATCGCCGAGGCGCTGCGCGAGAGCGGCGGTTCCGCGTGCAAGGCCGAGATCAGCTCCACGGGCGAGCTCGCCGCGGCTCTGCTGGCGGGCTTCGACCCGCTCGACATCCTCTATACCGGGCCCGGCAAGACGACCGAGGAGGTGGAGGCCGCTCTGGAGGCCGGCGTCCGCCGTTTCTCCGTCGAGTCGGTCAACGACCTGCGCCGGATCGGGCAGGCCGCCTGGGAACAGGACACGGTCGCCGACTGCCTCCTGCGGGTGAACAGCACCGCCTCAGGCGCCACCACCAGCATCCGCATGACGGGGGCTCCCTCCCAGTTCGGCTTCGACAGCGAGACGCTCCCCGAGCTCATGCCGGAGCTTCGATCGGTGCCCGGCACCCGTCTGTCGGGGATGCACCTGTTCTCGCTGAGCAATGCGAAGGACGAGGAATCCCTGATCGCCGAGTTCAAGCACACGATCACCGCGGCGGCCGAGGTGCGTGACTCGACGGGCCTGGAGCCGGAGCTGCTCGACATCGGCGGCGGCTTCGCCTCCCCCTACCTCTCCCCCGGCGAACGCCCCGTCTACGGCGGACTCCGCGCGGCGCTGGAGGAGGTCCTCGACTCGCACTTCGCGGGCTGGCGCGACGGCAGCCCCCAGGTCGCCTGCGAATCCGGGCGGTACCTCGTCGGCGACTGCGGCCGGCTCGTGTGCACCGTCACCAACGTCAAGGAGAGCCGCGGCGGCAGGTTCATCATCCTGGACGCCGGGATCAACACGCTGGGCGGCATGTCCGGGCTCGGGCGGCTGCTGCCGGTCTCCGTCCAGTTCGAGTCCGCCGAGCCCGTGGCACCGGCCAGCCTCGTCGGCCCGCTCTGCACCCCGGGCGACATCCTCGGCCGCAACGTCGCCGTACCCGATCTCCGCCCCGGGGACGTGGTGACCATCCCGAACGCGGGGGCCTACGGCATGACGGCCAGCCTGCTCATGTTCCTGGGCCGCCCGGCGCCCAGCGAGGTCGTCATGCGCGGCGACAAGGTCGTCTCCTCGTCCCACGTGCTTTTTGTCCGCATGTACGAGTAGAACCACCTGCCTGCCCTGCAGGTATCCATCGTCGGCTGTCCCGGCTCAACCGCCGCGGACAGGATCACTGCGGTTCATATGGAGAGTCAAACAGATGAGCCAGTCCGGAAACAGCGAATTCGAAGCCAGCGGCACTCCGACGACGAGGGCCGGACGAGCGACGGCCTTCACCCTTCGGCTGGCTGACCTCTCCATGGCGGAACGCCGGGCGTCCCTGATCGAACTGGTGAGCCGGACGACGCTCGACGTGATGAGCGCCGTACTGCCCGGGCTGCTGGAGACGGTCTCCGCCGAGCAGACCTTCAAGGACATGGGGCTCGACTCCCTCGCGGCGGTCGAACTGCACGACCGGCTCGCCGCCGAGCTCGGCGCCGAGCTCCCGATCGGCATCGCCTTCGACTACCCGACGCCGGCCGCTCTCGCCGACTACCTGCTCACCGAGGCGCTCGGGCTCGGGGAACGGCGAACCGCCGAGATCACGGCCGCCGTCGGCTCAGACGAGCCCATCGCGATCGTCGGCATGGCCTGCCGCTACCCCGGCGGCGTGGCCACGCCCGAGGAGCTGTGGGAGCTGATCACCGAGGGCCGGGAGACGGTGACCGGGTTCCCGACCGACCGGGGATGGGACCTCGACCGGCTCTTCGACGACGACCCCGACGCCGGCAACACCACCTATGCCCGGGTGGGCCACTTCCTGCACGACGCCGCGGAGTTCGACGCGGCGTTCTTCGGGATCAGCCCGCGTGAGGCCGTGGCGATGGACCCGCAGCAGCGGCTGATCCTGGAGACCTGCTGGGAGGCCGTCGAACGGGCCGGCATCAACCCCCAGACCCTGCACCAGAGCCAGACCGGCGTCTTCATCGGCGCCGAACCGCAGGACTACGGCCCCCGGCTGCACCAGGCGCCCCCTGACGTCGAGGGCTACCTCGTCACCGGCGCCGCGCCGAGTGTCGTCGCCGGCCGGGTCGCGTACACGCTGGGCCTGGAAGGGCCCGCCGTCACCGTGGACACCGCCTGCTCGGCGTCACTCGTCGCCATCCACCTGGCCTGCCAGTCGCTGCGCACCGGGGAGAGCCCGCTGGTGCTCGCGGGCGGGGTGACCGTGATGTCCGCGCCGGGGACGTACACCGCCTTCAGCCGCCAGCGCGTCATCGCCGCCGACGGCCGCTGCAAGGCCTTCAGCTCCGACGCCGACGGCACCGGCTTCTCCGAGGGCGTCGGTGTGCTGGTGCTGGAGCGGTTGTCGGACGCGGTGGCCGCTGGTCATCGGGTGTTGGGGGTGATCCGTGGGTCGGCGGTCAATCAGGACGGGGCCAGTAATGGCTTGACGGCTCCGAACGGTCCTTCGCAGGAGCGGGTGATCCGTCAGGCGCTGGCCAATGCGCGGTTGTCGGGTGCGGAAGTGGACGCGGTCGAGGCACATGGCACGGGGACCGCACTGGGGGATCCGATCGAGGCGCATGCGCTGCTGGCCACGTATGGGCGGGATCGTGACCCGGCGCAGCCGTTGTGGCTGGGCTCCTTGAAGTCGAACATCGGGCACACGCAGGCGGCCGCGGGGGTGGCCGGTGTGATCAAGATGGTGCTGGCGATGCGGCACGGGTTATTGCCGCAGACGCTGCATGTGTCTGCTCCTACGACCCATGTGGATTGGGAGCAGGGCCAGGTTCGGCTGCTGGAGCAGGCGCGGGAGTGGCCGGAGCCGGACGGCCGGCCGCGGCGGGCGGGTGTGTCGTCGTTCGGGGTGAGCGGGACGAACGCTCACGTCGTCGTGGAGCAGGCTCCCGAGCCGCAGCTGGGCACCTCCGGGGACGCTCCTGTGGTGTCGGGTGTGGTGCCGTGGGTGCTGTCGGGGCGCGGTGAGGAGGCGCTGCGGGCTCAGGCGTCGCGGTTGGCCGAGTATGTCGATGCCCGGCCGGAGGTGGCGGTTGAGGGTGTCGGGTTGTCGCTGGTGCGTGCCCGCGCTGCCTTCGAGGACCGTGCGGTGGTGGTGGGTGCGGATCGGGAGGAGTTGCTGGGCGGCCTGCGTGCCTTGGCGGCCGGTGAGTCTGTCCCCGGGGTGGTCTCCGGTATGGCGTCGGGTCGTCGGGATGCGGTGCTGGTGTTCCCGGGGCAGGGGGCGCAGTGGGCCGGGATGGGGGTGGAGCTGGCGCAGGCGTCGCCGGTGTTCGCCGCCCGGCTGGAGGAGTGCTTCGCCGAGATCCGGCGGTGGGTGGACTGGGACCCGGCCCAGGTGCTGGCCGATGCTGATGGGCTGGAGTCCATCGAGGTGTTGCAGCCGATGGCGTTCGCGGTCGGGGTGGCCCTGGCGGCGTTGTGGGAGTCGGTCGGGGTCCGGCCAACAGCGGTGATCGGGCATTCGCAGGGTGAGGTGGCCGCGGCGTATGTGGCCGGGGTGTTGTCGCTGGCCGACGCCGTGCGGGTGGTCGTGTTGCGCAGCCGGTTGTTCGCCGCCGAGCTGTGGGGTCGCGGCGCGATCGCCGCTGTGGGGCTGCCCGCTGAGGTGGTGCGCGAACGTGTCGCCTCGCTGGGCGGGGGGTTGGAGGTGAGCGCGGACAACGGACCGGCTTCGTGTGCGGTGGCCGGGCCGACGCAGGCGCTGGAGGAGTTCGTGGAGCGTCTGCGTGGTGAGGGGGTGCGGGCGCGGGTGATCGCGACCACGGTGGCCTCGCATTCGCAGATGGTCGAGCCGTTGCGGGAGCAGTTGCTGGAGATGCTGGGCCCCATCGAGCCCGGGCCCGGCCGGGTGCCGGTGTATTCGACGGTGACGGGCGGTGTGCTGGCGGGTTCGGAGCTGGGGGCGGAGTACTGGTTCGCCAACGCGCGCCGGCCGGTGGACTTCCAGGGGGCGGTGCGGGCGTTGCTGGCCGATGGCCGCACCGCGTTCATCGAGGTGAGCCCGCATCCGGTGTTGACGATGGCGGTGCAGGACATCCTTGACGCCACCGGCACATCGGGCGTTGCGGTGGGATCGCTGCGCCGTGGCGAGGGCGGCCCCGACCGGTTCCTCCGCTCAGCGGCCGAGGCGTTCACCGCCGGTGTCGCCGTGGACTGGCAAAAACTCCTACCCGGCACCAGCGTGAATGCTGAGCTGCCGACATATGCGTTCCAGCACCAACGTTACTGGCTGGAGTCCGCCGTGGCAGGGGTGTCGGACGCGAGTGGGCTGGGCCAGGCCCGCGTGGACCACCCCCTGCTGGGTGCGGCGGTGGAACTGCCCGATCACGGCGGGCTGGTGCTGACCGGCCGGATCTCCACCGCCACGCACCCCTGGCTCGCTGATCATGGAGTGGGGCAGACGGTGGTCTTCCCCGGCACCGGCTTCGTGGAGCTGGCCGTGCGAGCGGGTGACGAGGTCGGCTGTCCGGTGGTGGAGGAGCTGACGCTTGAAGCGCCGCTGGTGATCGAGGGCGACGAGCCGGTCCAGCTCCAGGTGGCAGTGTCGGTAGCCGACGAGGACGGGCGTCGTGAGGTGGCGGTACATGCCCGCACCAGCCAGCGACCCTGGACACGCCACGCCACTGGAACCCTCACCGCGACAAGCAGCACGCCGAGTCCTGCTGGCGAACAGTGGCCGCCCGCGGGAGCGCAGGCGGTGGACGTGTCCGGCCACTACGAGACACTGGCCAGCACCGGATACGGGTACGGTCCGGCGTTCCAGGGTCTCAAGCGGGCCTGGATCCGCGACAACGAGGTGTTCGCCGAGGTGGAGCTCGACGAGCGGGAGGCCGCCGAGGCCGGCGGTTATGGCATCCACCCAGCGCTGCTGGACGCCGCCCTGCACGCCACCGGTCTCGTCGAGCGGGTTGAGGGGGTCGCGCTGCCGTTCGCCTGGAACGGGGTGGAGCTGCTCGCTTCCGGCGCCCAACGCGTGCGCGTCCACGCCCAGCCCACCGACGACGGCGCCTCCAGCATCCACATCACCGACACCACCGGCGCGCCGGTGGCCATCATCACAAGCCTGATCTCACGCCCGCTACCGGCCGGCGGACTGTCGTCGCGTCCGCAGGCTGGGCACGATGCGCTGCATCGTGTGCAGTGGGTGCCGCTGGCGGGTGAGCCGGTCGGTTCTGGGGACGTGGCGGTGGTGGGCGAGGGCTGGCCCTCTCTGGTCGCGGCTGTCCAGGCTGCTGGTGGTGGTGTCGGGGAGTTCGTGGATGTGGCGGCGTTGGGTGATGCGGTCGCGTCCGGCCGGTCTCTTCCCGCTGCCGTGGTGATGCGCCTGCATGCGGATGTTTTCCTCCGGCCGGCGCTCGATCGGGTCGTGGGTGTGCTGAGTGGTTGGCTGGCCGATGAGCGGCTGGCCGAGACCCGGTTGGTGCTGGTCACCAGCGGCGCGGTGACAACCGGCAGCACCGATGCCGGTATGGCGACCGGCCCCTCGGCCCGCCTGAACGCCTCAGGTGGGGATGGCGTCGATGGTGCTTTGATCGGTGCGGCGGTGTCGGGCCTGGTGCGCTCTGCGCAGGCCGAGAACCCCGGCCGGATCCTGCTGATCGACCTCGACGATGCGGCCGAATCGCTCACCGCGCTGGCCTGCCTGCTGGGCGTGGAAGACGAACCACAGATGGTCGTGCGGGCCGGCCAGGTGCTGGTGCCTCGTCTGGCCCGCGCGGACTCCTCCGGTGATCTGGTGGTGCCCGAGGGTGCGGGTGGGTGGCGGTTGGACTGCCCGGCCAAGGGGTCTCTGGAAGAGCTGGCGTTGGTTGCCGCGCCGGAGGCCGACCGGGAGTTGGCCGCCGGTGAGGTGCGGGTGGAGGTTCGTGCGGCCGGGTTGAACTTCCGTGATGTGGTCGTGGCGTTGGGCATGGTGCCCGAGCAGGGGGAGCCGATCGGTGGCGAGTTCGCCGGCGTCGTTTCCGAGGTGGGGCCCGGGGTGGAAGGGGTGCGGGTCGGCGATCGGGTGATGGGGCTGGGTGAGGCCGCGTTCGGTCCCCGGGTGGTGGTCGATCAGCGGTTGCTGGCCGGGCTTCCGGCGGGCTGGTCGTTCGCTCAGGGGGCTGGGGTGACGGTGGCGTTCGCGACCGCCTGGTACGGGCTGGTCGACCTGGCCGGGCTCAGCCGGGGGGAGCGGGTGCTGATCCACTCCGGCGCGGGTGGGGTGGGTATGGCCGCGATCCAGATCGCCCGGCACTTGGGGGCGGAGGTGTTCGCCACCGCCTCGCCCGCCAAGCAGCACGTGCTGCGGGCGCTGGGCGTGCCGGATGATCACATCGCTTCCTCCCGCGACCTGGACTTCGCCGACGCCTTCGCCACGGTGATGGGCGGAGCGGGGATGGATGTGGTGCTCAACTCGCTGGCCGGCCCGTTCACCGACGTCTCCCTCGACCTCCTCACCCCTGGCGGGCGGTTCATCGAGTTGGGCAAAACCGACCGGCGCGATCCCACCCAGGTGGCTGGCACCCATCCGCAGGTGCGGTATCGCAGCTTCGACCTCATGGATGCCGGGCACGATCGTATCGGCCAGATGCTCGTCGAACTGCTGGACCTGTTCACTGGTGACGGGCTGGCGGCATTGCCGGTGCGGTGCTGGCCGGTGCAGCAGGCCCGCCAAGCATTCCGGCACATGGCCCAGGCCCGCCACACCGGCAAGATCATCCTCACCATGCCGCGTAACCTGGACCCCGACGGCACCGTACTGATCACCGGCGGCACCGGCGGCCTGGGCGCCATCCTCGCCCGCCACCTGGCCACCGAGCACCAGACCAAGCATCTGCTGCTGGCCTCCCGCCGAGGAGACCAGGCCCCTGACGCCGACCAGCTCCGGGCCGACCTGGAGACGGCGGGTGCGACCGTCGAGATCGCGGCGTGCGATCTGTCCGACCCCGAGCAGGTGGCCGCGCTCCTTGACCGGATCCCCGCCGAGCATCCGCTGACGGCGGTCTTCCACACCGCCGGGGTGCTGGATGACGGTGTGGTCACCTCACTCACCCCCGACAAGATCGACCGAGTACTGAAGCCGAAAGCAGACGCCGCCTGGCACCTGCACCAGGCCACCCGCCACCTCGACCTGGCCGCCTTCGTCCTCTACTCCTCCTCAGCCGCCACCCTCGACAGCGCCGGACAGGGCAACTACTCCGCCGCCAACGCCTTCCTGGACGCCCTCGCCATTCACCGCCACACCACCGGCCTACCCGCCCAAGCCCTCGCCTGGGGACTCTGGCACCAACCCAGCGGCATGAGCGCCCACCTCACCACCACCGACAT